>CAIMVB010000272.1 GCA_903844785.1 uncultured Rhodospirillales bacterium
ACGGCGGCATTCATGGCGGCTTGCAGCGCGGGACCATCATCGGCAACACCATCGCCAAGCGCGCCGAAATCGCGCACGGAAAGCCGTTCATTCAACTTGTCTTCCACCGCGCGCGGCACGGCACCCGGATAGGGCAGGGTGATTTCCGGCCCATCGCGATCAAAAATCGCGATATCGCCGAGCGAATTAAAGCCCAGTAGCCGATTGCCACGCGCGGCACGCAAGGGCAGCAGCATATTGCCATCATCAGCGGGATCGGTGCGGATCGCTTGCCTCAGATCGCTTGCCACTTGTTGTAGTGCGGCCATTTGGAAATCCAGCTCATCATTCAAGGCACTGGCGCGGAGCAGGCTGTTTTCCTGAAAATCTGTCATGCGCGCCAGGATAAGACGACGCCGCAACATGATACGCGCGCCATTGGGCGGCGCTTCGATGAAGGTGACGATGCCGCCATCTGACTCGCCCGCGCCGGTGATGGAGAAGCCCGTGGCCTGGATCAGACCATCAATGCGGATTTCCAGATCATCATCGGCGAAGATGGCAAAGGCGAAGGTGAAGACGCGCTGCGTGCCATTGGCGATGTAGAGCGCGCGTGGCGACACATCGCCAATGGTGATGTGTTCAGACATGGCGATTCCTTGCGGATGGGGTGGAGAAGGCGGCGCGGATCAATCGAGAAGGTTGCGCGCAATGGCACCGAAGGATTGCGTGGCGCGCACAAAGCCCTGAAAATCACCATTGGCAGTGAGCAGGGAAGGGCGCCCGGCGGCTAGGCGCGTGCGCAATAATTCAGTGCTTTCCGCCTGGTCCTGCGCCGCATCGGCCACCATGCCGGCGGTAAGGGCGGCAGCGGAACCCTCATCAGGGGAAATGCCCCCTGCCGCAAGCCGCGCCCTTGTGGCCGCGATGGTCCGTGCCAGCACTTCCTGCCGGGCGCGTTGCTGGGCTGCGGCCTGTGTTGTGATTACCTGTTGCTGGGCGATTTGGTGTTCACGCGCAGCTTGCTGTTGCACGCGTGTTTCTGCCCTGCGTTGGCGCTGTTGTTGCGCCTGATTATAGGCAGACACACCAGCAATGGCGAGGCCGGCGATGGTCGCGATTTGAGCCATCAGTCATTCATCCTGATTTCGGTTGTGACGGAAAGCAGCGTCAAGGGCTGGGGGGCAGTGCCGATGATGCGCCAAAGCGGGGCCATGCGATCCTTGCGCCAACCAAGCCCGCGCAGCGTTGCATCGCCGGTGAAGGGCATGGGCGGGGCATCAAAGTGATCAACATTGAAGCGACGGAGCGCTAAGGGTTGCGGCCCTTTGCCCAGATCAACCTTCACTGCGGGTGTTTCCAGCAAACGGAAAGTGACTGAAACGAGCCGAGAAGGACCCGTAGCGCTGCCGGCGGGTGTAATCAGGTCCGCGGGCAGGGGTTCAATCTCATGCGTAAAAGCAAGACCCACTGCGATTTGCGTTGCCGGAGAGGCAAGCGTAACGACACCGCCGGCGATGATAGCGTTTGGGCGCACCGCGCCATCCGCGAGGATGGTCACCTCTCGACCATTCAAATGGGCAAGGCCGGTCCAGCTTGATTTCGGCGTGATGGAAGTACCGGTGAGTGCGGCATCTTGCATGAGCCCATCTTCAAAGCGTTCAAGCGAAATGCCGCCGGCGCGTTCCACCACGCACCAAAGCGTGCCTTCAACTTCCGCAATAGCGCGAAAAGCGCCGCTGGTTTCCTGCCTTGTCCAGGCCGTGACCTGTTCGGCGCGATAGAGCGTGAGTGTGCCAAGCGCGCCATCGTCCATTGCCAGATGCAAAAGCCGGGCGCGTTGATCATAAGCCATGGCACGTGGTGCCTTGACCAGGTGGCGCGCCAGGATGGCAAGGTCATTGGCCTGATAGGCTTGCTGCACTTGGGTATAAGCGAATTCATAGACGCCCTGCCCAGCGCGGGAGACGAAGATGGTTGATCCATCCACATCAATCGGCGGTACAAGCCGATCCACCGGTGAGCCCACGCGTGTCTGGCGGTTGATTTGGATATTGGCTGGTGTGAGTGGATCACCTGTCACCATCCATTCTGCGCCGGAGGTGAAAAGTTGCAAATGCTGGCCTGAGAATACGCCGCGAATGGCATTCACCTGATCGGATAGCAGGCTGAAGGCAATCGCCTCATCATCCAGCCCTGTGCCGGGATCGAAATTGAAAAGATCACCTGTGCGCGATAGCCAGAGCCGAGTGGGCAGTTCGCGCGATCCGCCAATCACCAGCCGGTCCTGATGAAAACAGCAGGTGATGGGCCAGCCGCGCGCGGTACTGAAAGCAGCTTCTTCCCAATCCTTGGTGGCGGCGGTACTGCTGAGCGGCTGTTCAACGCTTGCGACAATGGTGCTTTGCGAATTTACCGCCGATACCAGAACGTGCTTGCTACCGATGCGTAAACGCACACCGATATGTTCCGGCGTGAAGACGGGAGCGCTGGCGGATACGGTAATGGTACCATTCAACGCGCTTGGCGTCAGCGTGACATCTGATGCGGCGAAGCGGAAAAACGGGTCCTGGGTGAAGGACCAGGCGCTGATGGTCCAGCCTGTATTGGTCCGTTGGATTTTCTGGGGCCGCATATCAGGATGCGTCAGCAATAGCGTATCGGCATTCTGGGTGAAGCCGATTTGCGGCAGCATGGTTTCAGTCCAGGGCGCAATCAGTTCCGCAATTTTCAGATCTGCAGCATAGATGGCAAGCTTCCCGGCGGTCAGCACCATCAGATAGGTCTGTTCGGTATTGAATTCGAAGGGCAGTAGCCGTGCCAGACCTGGCAGCATGGCGACATGGCGCAGCCCCGCGCGGCGCGAAACGCCACCTGTTGGCTGGATTACCACATTGCGCAGGCGCCGCGCGCCATTTTCATAGGCGCGCA
>CAIMVB010000273.1 GCA_903844785.1 uncultured Rhodospirillales bacterium
GCCCACCAGCACCCCGGCCGAAGTCACCACATCCGCCCATAAATGCCGCGCATCGGCCATCAGCGCTGGGGAGCGCAAGGCCTTGCCGCGCCGTCCCAAAAAAAGCGCCCAGGCCGCGTTGATGCCGCTGGCCACCGCTGCCACCGCCAAGCCAATGCCGGCCTGTTCCGGCGTGCGCGGCGCCTGAAAGGCGCCCCAGGCTTCGTGCAAAATCAGCAGTGCCGCCACAATGATCAGCGCGCCTTCCAACACTGCCGAGAAATACTCGGCTTTGGAATGACCATAAGGATGGTTGGCATCGGCCGGCAGGGCGGATAGCCGCACCGCCACCAGCGCCGCCAGCGCGGCGGCGACATTGACAATGCTTTCCAGCGCATCGGCGTAAAGCGCGACAGAGCCCGTAACCCACCAGGCCATTGCCTTGAGTGCGAGAACCGCCACCGCAACCGCCACGCTTCCCGCAGCCAGCCGCGCGGCGCTGGAATGCCGGGCCTCAACCATGGTGGGGGTTTAGCCCAGCCTGCCTAGACCGAGAAGTACTTGGCGCGCGGGTGGTGCAGCACAATCGCGCTGGTGGATTGTTCGGGATGGAGCTGCCATTCATCGCTGAGCGATACGCCAATGCGCTCAGCATCCAAAAGCTTGAGTAGGCCTTCCTGATCCTCCAGCTTTGGGCAGGCCGGATAGCCAAAGGAATAGCGCCCGCCGCGATAGCCCTGCTGGAGCATTTTTTCGATATCGCGGTCATCCTCGGCCGCGAAGCCCAATTCGGCGCGGATGCGCTTATGGACATATTCGGCCAAGGCTTCCGCCATTTCCACCGAAAGACCATGCAGATAGAGGTAATCCTGGTAGCGGTTTTCCTCAAACCAATCGCGCGCGATATCGGATGCCTTCTGACCCACGGTCACGACTTGCAGGCCGATCACATCGCGCGCGCCGGGGCCATCATCCACATCGCGCACGAAATCGGCGATGCAATCGCCATCCTCCTTGGGCTGGCGCGGCATATTGAAGCGGCAGACTTCCGTCACGCCATCTTCCGCGAATAGAATCAGATCATTGCCCTGCCCCGCGCATTTCCAATAGCCATAAATGGCTTGGGGCTTCAGGATGTTTTGTTCTTCGGCCAGTGCCAGCATGCGCTTCAGCACCGGGCGCAATTCCTGCTTGGCCCAGCCAAGGAAATCTTCGAGCGACCGCCCGGCCTTCCGGAAGCCCCATTGGAATTGATAAAGGCTGCGTTCATTGATGAAGGGCACCAGCGCCTTGGGTGCCGCTTCCAAAACCCGCGCGCCCCAGAAGGGCGGTGTCGGCACAGCGCTTTCCGCCGCCACACGCCGGCGCCGGGTTTGCGCATATTTCACATCAACGGGCGCGAAGCCGCGTGGATCGGCCGTGCCAAGGGTGCGCTTTTCATTGCGCGCCTTGCCGGAACGCTTGGTTTGCAGCGCGGCCAGATAATCATCAAAGCCATTGCCCATGACCTTATCCATTAGGTGCAGGCCATCAAAAGCATCCCGCGCATAGGCAACACGGCCGGAAGCATAGGCGCGCACGCAATCATCTTCCACGTAATTACGGGTGAGCGCGGCACCCCCCAGCAGCACGGGAATATCCACGCCCTGGCGCGACATTTCTTCCAGATTTTCGCGCATCACCACGGTTGATTTCACCAGCAAGCCAGACATGCCAATCGCATGCGCCTTGTGTTCGCGGGCGGCATTTACAATTTCGATCAGCGGCACCTTGATGCCAAGATTGACCACGCGATAGCCGTTATTGGTTAGGATGATATCAACCAGATTCTTGCCGATATCATGCACATCGCCCTTCACCGTGCCCAGCACAATGGTGCCCTTTTCCTGGCCGGCAACCTTTTCCATGTAAGGTTCCAGATAGGCCACGGCGGTTTTCATCGTCTCGGCCGATTGCAGCACGAAGGGAAGCTGCATCTTGCCCGCGCCGAACAACTCGCCGACCACCTTCATGCCATCAAGCAAAACATCATTGATGATGGAAAGCGGCGCGATACCCTTGGCCAAGGCATCGGCCAATTCATCATCCAGCCCCTTGCGGTCGCCATCAATGATGCGGTCCTTCAAGCGGCCTTCCACCGTCTCAGCGCGCTTCTTGGCCGTGGCATCGGCAGCTTTGCGGCCGGCGAAAAGCTCCAGCAATTTTTGGAGCGGGTCATAGCCCTCAGTGCGGCGATCAAAGATCAAATCTTCCGCAACCTTCACCTCTTCCGGCGGAATTTGATGCAGCGGCTTGATTTTGGAAACATGCACAATAGCCCCCGTCATGCCCGCCTTCACCGCATGATCCAGAAACACGCTATTCAGCACATGCCGCGCGGCGGGGTTGAGCCCGAAGGAGATATTGGAAAGCCCGAGAATGATCTGAATATCGGGAAATTCATCCCGGATCATGCGAATGCCCTCAAGCGTCCAAAGGCCAAGCTTGCGGTCATCCTCATTACCCGTCGCGACCGTGAAGGTTAGCGGGTCAATCATCAGGTCGGATTGCGCCAACCCGTGCTTAGTGCAGGCAAATTCCACCAGGCGGCGCGCGATGCGCAGCTTATCCTCAGCTGTTTTCGCCATGCCAACTTCGTCAATTGTCAACGCAATCACCGCGGCGCCGAATTTACGCGCAAGCAACATACGATCTTCGGCGGCCTTCTCACCTTCTTCGAAATTGATCGAATTGATGATGGGCTTGCCGCCATGCAGCTTGAGTGCTGCTTCAATCACCGGGGTTTCGGTGGAATCAATCACCAGCGGGCCATTCACGCTGCTGGTGAAGCGGCGAATCACCTCGCTCATTTCCGCCATTTCATCGCGCCCGACAAAGGCAGTGCAGATGTCCAGGCTGTTTGAACCCTCGGCCATTTGCTCACGGCCCATGGCAACGCAGCCATCCCAATCGCCCGCTGCTTGGCGTTCGCGCCATGCCTTCGATCCATTGGCATTGCAACGCTCACCAATGGAGAAATAGGAATTTTCCTGGCGCAAGGCCGTCGCGGTATAAAGGGATGCGACCGACGGCACCCAATGAAATTTACGCTTGATCGGCGCCGGGCGATGCGCGGCCCCGCCAAGCTTGCGCAGCATCCCATCAAGGGCGGCGATATGCGGCGTTGAAGTGCCGCAGCAACCGCCAATCAGGTTCAATCCATCTTCGACAACAAAGCGTTCCATCCAGGCGGCGAGTTCTTCCGCGCCCAGCGGGTAGTGGGTTTTGCCATCCACCAATTCCGGCAGGCCAGCATTGGGTTGGCAGGAAATCAGCCCCGGCCAGTTTTGCGAAAGCCAGCGCACATGTTCCGCCATTTCCTGCGGGCCAGTGGCGCAATTCAGCCCCATCAGCGGCACATCAAGCGCATGCACAACCGTTGTGGCGGCGGCGATATCGGGGCCAACCAAAAGCGTGCCAGTGGTTTCCACCGTCACCTGCACAAAAATCGGAATATCCGAACCCGCTGCCTTGCGCGCAATTTTTGCGGCATTCACCGCGGCCTTGATGAAAAGTGTGTCCTGATTGGTTTCTGTCAGCAGCGCATCCGCCCCGCCCGCAATCAGGCCACGGCATTGTTCGACCAGCGCGGCTTCCAGCGCGTCATAGGTGATATTGCCCAGGCTCGGCAGCTTGGTGCCCGGGCCGATATCGCCCACCACCCAACGATGCCTGCCATCGGCGAAGCTTTCCGCCGCTTCACGCGCCAATTCCACTGAAAGCTTGTTGATTTCGAAGGCGCGTTCTTCAAGTTCAAACTCGGCCAAGGTCACCGGCGAACCGCCGAAGCTATTGGTCAGCACCATATCCGCGCCGGCTTCATAATAGCCTCGGTGAATATCGCGCACGATGTCGGGGCGCGAAAGGTTCAGCACTTCCGTGCAATTTTCTTTGCCCCAGTAATCGCGTTCCACTTCCAAAGCCATGGCCTGAACGCGGCTACCCATGCCGCCATCACAAAGCAAAACGCGGTCACGAAGGGCGTCGAGAAGATGCGGGCGCGCCATGGGAAACCTTCAGAAAACGGGGGTGGAAACAGAAAGCGGCAAGCGTTCGGCAGACCAAAGCCTTAGTGTGAGGCCAGCGGGAATTGGGCTGACGCGCGGTGCGGTACAGCCCGCGCCACCAAGCCAGCCCGCCATCGCCGCATCATCAAAACCAGGCCAGCGATGCGCATAACGCGTCAGCAAATCGGCGCGGTCATGCGGCGCCAAATCCAGAATCAAAAGCCGCCCGCCCGGGCGCAGCACGCGCGCGGCTTCGGCCAAAGCCGCAGCGGGGTCTTCGGCGTAATGCAGCACCATATGCAGTGTCACGGCATCAAAACCCGCATCGGGCAAAGGCAGCCGGTACATATCGGCCTGGCGGACGGAAATATGGGCCAGCCCCGCTTCGGTCAGGCGGCTGCGTGCCAGCGCCAGCATCTCGCGGGAGGCATCAACGCCAAGCCCTTCTTCAATGCGCGGGGCCAGCCGCGCCAAAAGCCCGCCCGTGCCGCAACCAATATCCAAAACGCGGCCCAGCCGGCCATCAGGCAGGGCTTGCAGCAGGGCGGTTTCAATTGCCTCGGCGGGCAGGCCAAGGGCGCGGCTTTCATCCCAATCCGCGCCATGGCTGCGGAAACTATCGGAAGCGATGCGCGCGCGCTCGGCGGCCAAGCGCGCCGCGGCGCGACGATCAGCGGCCAGCAGCGGGTCCGCTTCCGGCAGGCGGGCCAGGATATGGCGGGGCAGATCAGCCTCGGGCGCCATTTGGAACCAAGCATTGGCGCCTTCCGGTGTGCGGGTCAGCAGGCCGGCTTCAACCAAAAGCTTCAAATGACGGGACAGCCGGGGCTGGGATTGGCCCAGAATCGCCACCAATTCCGTGACGCACCAGGCGCCGCGGGCGCATAGCGCCAGTAGCCGGAGCCGGGTGGGCTCGGCCGCGCCGCGCAATTGGGACAATACATCCTGCATGCCCCCACATAGACATAAACATATTCTTATGTCTAGTGTCATGAAAGCCCTATCGGCAAACGCGAAGGATTGTCATGGCTTGGTCCGTTGATGCCCGCATTCCCGTTCATATCCTGGCACTGGGGGAAGCCCCGGCGCCGGGCATGGCGGTACTTGCTGAAGCGCCGGCGGAAGCAAGCGCCCCCGCAATGGCGGTCTTCTCGCTGGAAGGCGCCCATGTGCCAGCCTGCGCCTGCTGCGGCGCGCGCGGGCCGGTGGCGGAAGCGCTAGACCGGCTATTTCTTGGCCGAGTACGCGGCGACTTCCCCTGGTTCACTTCCATTGCCGCCCTGCCCCGCAGCGATGCGGGCGCCGAGGCGATTCGCCGGACGCTGCGCGAAGACCAAGCCAGCAGCGCGCGGTTTCGTCTGGCGCCATAAGCCCGATTGGGTAAGGCTGCCCCGCAACGAAGCGAGGAAGGCAAAGCGCCATGGCCCAGGATGATTTCGCCCACTACCCAAGCCTGCGTGGAAAGATCGTGCTGATCACCGGGGGCGCCAGCGGCATTGGCGCCGAAATGGTGGCGCAATTCTCAGCCCAAGGCGCGCGCGTTGCCTTTCTGGATTTCGATATCGAAGCCGGCACCGCCCATGCCGCGCGAACCAGCGCCACCTTTCTGCGCTGCGATTTACGTGACATCACCGCACTCCGCGCCGCTATCGCTGAAGTGCAAAGCCGCATCGGTGACCCGCAGGTGCTGGTGAACAATGCCGCGCGCGATGACCGCCACGCCATTGAAAGCGTAGAGCCCGATTACTGGGATGAACGCATGGCGACTAATCTGCGCCACATGTTCTTCTGCGCCCAAGCCGTTGCGCCAGCGATGCGCCGCGCCAAATCAGGTTCCATCATCAATATGGGCAGCGTGAGTTGGATGAGTGGTTCAGGCGGGATGCCCGCCTACACAGCCGCAAAAAGCGCGGTGCGTGGCCTGACGCGCGGCCTGGCGCGCGACCTTGGCGCTGACGGCATTCGCGTGAATGAACTTGTGCCTGGCTGGATTTTCACCGAACGCCAGGAAAGCCTTTGGGCCGCGCCGGAAGCGGTGGAACGCCATATGCTGAAGCAATGCATCAAGCGCAAAGTCATGCCGCCCGATATTGCGCGCATGGCCCTATGGCTCGCCGCCGATGATAGCCGCATGGTGACAGCGCAGCATTTCGTGGTGGATGGCGGGGGCGTGTAACGGTACCCTTCAAACGGCGGGCAGCGTCCTCTCCCCCTCACCCAGGCTCAATTGCATCGTCACCACATCCACCCAGCGGCCGAATTTCATCCCAACAGCGCGCATGGTGCCGATTTGTTTGAAGCCCAAGGAGACATGCAGGCCGATCGAACCCACATTTTCCGAATCACCAATCACCGCAATCATCTGCCGGAAGCCCGCCGCTTCCGCGCGCGCGATCAATTCCGCGACCAGCGCCTTACCGACACCCTGGCCACGCACATCATCGCGCACATAAATCGAATTCTCGACCGTAAAGCGATAGGCCGAACGCTCCCGAAAGGCGCCGTAATAGGCATAGGCGCTGACCTGCCCGGCCTCATCCTCGGCCACCAGCCAGGCATTGCCAGGCCCGCCCAGCACTTTTTTCATGCGCGCGGCCATATCGGCTTGATCAGGCGGCACTTCTTCAAACGTGCCGGCGCCATGCAGCACGTGATGGGCATAGATTGCGGTCATGGCGGGCAGATCGGCCTGGATCGCGTCGCGGATCAACATGGTTCAGCCCCCGATACCCAATGATGCCGCCAGCGCTTCCGCTGCCGCCAGCACGGCGCGGTCGCGCCCAGGCGCGCCCACCAGGGAAAGCCCCACCGGCGCGCCCTTGGCCTTGCCAACAGGGATGGTCACTTCCGGCAGGCCGCAGAAACCGGCGAAGGCGGTCACGCCCATCGTGCGTTCGCGCACCGCGTTTTGTTCCGCAAGGCTTGAAGCCAAAAGCGGCGCCGGGGCGGGGGAAGTCGGGTAGATCATCACCGCGCCACCGCCCAGCAGCGCATGGAAGCGCGCCTGCGCCACCCGGCGCAGGGCACGGCCAGCGGCGGATTTCGCCGGGTCCATGGCGGCGGCAGTGTCGAAACGCTCCTTCACGCCAGGGCCGAATTTGGGATTGGTCGCCGCCACCCAGGGGCCGAGCGCTGTCCAGGCTTGTTCAGCCTGGGCGCAGCGGAAATGCTCATAAAACGCATCCAGGCCTTCGGGGGCGACATGGGTCACCAAAGCGGGACCGAAAAGCGCTTCTGCCGCCTTCAGCCCAGGCATCAGGGCCGCCACGGTTTCCGGTTCGGCATTGGCCCAGGCTTCCGCCACCGAAATCAGCGGGCCAAGCGCGCCATCGCCCCCGGGCGGCAGCAGCACATCGCCAACACGGCGCAGCATGGTGCCGCTGCGGGCAAACCAGCCCGCCGTATCGTAATCCGGCCCCAGCGGGCAGGCGCCAGCTAGGCTGACGGCGCCCCAACTCGGCCGAATGCCGAAAACGCCGCAATAGGAAGCCGGGATGCGCACGGAACCGCCGGTATCCGACCCCATGGCAAAATCCACCAAGCCCGCCGCCGTGGCGGCAGCAGACCCGCAGGAAGACCCGCCGGGGAAGCGATCCGGCGCGGCGGGGTTCTTGGGCGTGCCCTGCCAGACATTCTCGCCCGTCAGGCCATAGGCCAATTCCA
>CAIMVB010000274.1 GCA_903844785.1 uncultured Rhodospirillales bacterium
GCGCTGGTCGCGCAGCATCCGGATGTCGGCGCCATTGTGCTGGAATGCACCAATATGCCGCCTTATGCGGCGGCGCTGCGGGATGCGCTTGGCCTGCCGGTCTACGATATTTATTCGATGATCACCTGGTTTCACGCCGGCATCCGGCCCAGGCGCTTCGGCTGAAGCGCCTGAGTAATCCCCTTCAGCCGATCAGCGCCCGCCGAAAAGCGACATTAAATATTGCGGCGACTGATTGGCGATGGAAAGCGTTTGCGTACCCAGTTGCTGGCGGATTTGTAGCGCTTGCAGACGCGCGGATTCCTTCGCCAGATTCGCATCAATCAAGGCGCCGAGGCTGCCTTCCATTGAATCGATCTTATCGAAATTATAGTTGATTTGCGCGTCCACATAACGCGCATCTGCCCCCAAGCGGTTCATGGCGTCATTGATCGCCATATTGATCGTATCGAAATCACCGCTGGTTGGTGTGAGCGCTGCCTGGGCAGCTGCCGCAGTTGTAAAGGGGCCGACAGCGACCAGAAAATTGGTGTCAGGCCCAAGCGCGGGAAGCGTGTAAAGGTCCGTGCTGGCAGCAGATTCGCTTCGCATCATGATGATATCATCAGTGGGCGAAACGCCGGTTATCATATTGCGGCCATTGTAATTGGCATCGGCAAGAAAATTGGCGATTTGCGTACGAAGCTGGGCATATTGCTGATTATATTGATTGCGGGATTCGTCATTCAACGTGCCATCGGCCAAGCGCGTCAGAACAGTCCGAACTTCGATCATGGTCTTTGAGACCTGCTCAAGCGATGTAAGCGAGATATCAATCAGCCCCCGCGTACCCCCCAATTGTTCATTGACAGCGTTGAGCGTTGCGGTATCCGCGCGCACCGTTTGCGCGACAGCGAAGGCCCCACCGTCATCCTTTGCATCGGCAACACGATAGCCAGTTGAAATGCGCTTCTGCACTTGGGCCAGTGCATCATTGGTCCTATTGAGGGACTGAAGCGCTGCCATTGCGGCATGATTGGTCATGATCGAGGTCATGCTCATTGGATTTTTCCTTTACCAAGAAACCATTTTGGGCTTTATGCATGCTGCGATTAAGTCGCTAATTTTTTGTGAATATTTCGGAATTTTCTTGAAAAATTTTCTGGAATGACACGTAGGATCGCGCTTCCAAAAACCTAAAAATTTCTCTGCATCAGGCCGCAGGTTTCGAGAATACTGAAAAGGATGGGGCCGCCGCGAAGGAAATGCTGCGGCGGCCCCAGTCTGCGCCAGGCACGCTTTGTCGGTCGTTATGCGTGCGCCAGCGATGGTTGCTCTAGAATGGATTATTTTAGAGCAGTGTGGCTTCGAAGCCGGAATGACAACTGAATTCTGCCAGGGCGGACCCTGCTTTGGCGTTTGTCTGCTTTGTATCCGTACAAACGACATGCGCCAAAGCGTTATCTGTCCGGATATTCCTGGGCTGTTAGGTGTTTTCCTTTGGCCTAGAAATGGTCTAGCGGCCGAATAGCGACAATAATGCCTGCGGCGCTTGGTTAGTGATTGAAAGCGTCTGGGTGCCAAGTTGTTGGCGAATTTGCAGCGCCTGCAGGCGTGCCGATTCCTTGGCAATATCAGCGTCAATCAAGGTACCAAGTCCTGATTCCAGCGCATCAAGCTTGTCACGATTATAATTGACTTGCGCATCTATGTAGCGGGAATCAGCGCCCAGACGATTAAGGGCGTCATTGATCGCTTCATTGACTGTGACCCAGTCGCTTGTGATCAGCGTGCGCGCTGCAGCATCGTCAGCAGGCGTGGTGCCCACCACAAAATCAGTCGCGCCATCGAAGGCAGCGATTGTCATTGTGGTACCGGCTTCATTCCGGATGGAGATGATATCGCCCCCACCTGCCGCCGTATCCGTGGTGAGCAGCGAGCGGCCATTATAGGTCGCATCGGAGATGAAGCGTTCAGCCTGCGTGCGCAGCTGTTCATATTGCTGATTATACTGGGCGCGTTGTTCGCCATTGATGGTGCCATCGGACAAGCGCGTCAGCACCGTACGCAAATCCACCATGGTCCGGGAAACCTGGCTTAAGCCCTGCATGGTGACCTCGATGACACCCTTCAACCCGCCCAATTGTTCATTAGCGGCGGTAAGGCCGGCAACATCACTCCTGACTGATTGAGCAACGGCGAAGGCGCCGCCATCATCTTTCGCATCGGCCACACGAAAACCTGTTGAGACGCGCTTCTGCACTAATCCCAATTGCTCTGACGTGCGGTTCAGAGATTGCAGCGCGGCCATGGCGGCCAGATTCGTATTTACAGAATTCAGGTTCATGGGGTCTTCCCTTCGCGGTGCCCGATTTTCGGGACCCCAGAAAATTGTCAGATAAAAATAAAAAAGAGCTTAAATAATTCCACGAAAAACCGCGTTTTTTACTTATATTCAGTAAATTTTCTTAGGTGCCCTTCACTAAAATCAACCAAAGATAGAAAGTGGCCTGAAAAATAAATGCTCATGATGAAATTGAATTTCAGCATCTAAGCAGGAAGCCCCCGCGTGATACCCACACCCAAAATGATTGCCCAAGCTACTGGGGGAACAGCAATCAGCGCTGCGTGATTGGATCATCAACCATCACGCAATAAAAAATAATGGAAAACAGAAGAGATTTCCGATCTGATGATCACACCAGATCGGATGTCATGCTCCAGAAAACATAAAGCCTAGCGCAGCTTCAATTCGTTTCCGGCACCGCAGGGCGATTCCGGAAACGAAGGCTGCTCTAGCCTTTAGTCCTTCATATTCACCGCTTGGCGGCCACGCTGACCGTCACGGACTTCGAGCGCAACCTTTTCGCCCTGCTGCACATCCTGCTTGCCTGCACGTTGCAGGACAGAGGAATGCAGGAAGACATCCTGGCCACCATCTTCCGGGGTCACGAAGCCGAAGCCGCGCACCTGGTCGAACCACTTCACCGTGCCAGCGATGTCATAGGTCGGCCCGCCTTCGTCGCGATTGAATTCGCGGCGCGGCGGCGGACGATCCCCGAAATCACGGCGCGGCGGACGATCACCAAAGCCACCGCCACCACCGCCGAAACCACCGCCGCCACCGAAGCCGCCGCCGCCGAAATCACGGCGCGGGGGACGATCGCCAAAGTCACGACGCGGGGGACGATCACCAAAGCCACCGCCACCACCACCGAAGCCACCGCCGCCGCCGAAATCACGGCGCGGGGGACGATCACCAAAGTCACGGCGCGGGGGACGATCACCAAAACCGCCACCACCAAATTCCCGACGCGGGGGCCGCGCTTCGCCGCCACCTTCGCCCTTCTTCAGCTGCATGATCCGCGTAATCAGTCGCCGCCCTTGGCGATCAGACCCGATTTCACAAACAAGCTTATCGCCGGTATCCGGCGGTTCAATGCCCGCTTCGGTCAATGCCGATGCGTGAAAGAACACATCCTGCCCATCCGGACCCAGTACAAAGCCGAAGCCTTTACGGGAATTGTACCATTTCACCTCGGCCTCGATCGGCCCGGTGTCACCCTGGTTTTCGTTTTCAGGAAACACGTCTTGACAATCCACACTTATTGAACACCGCGCGCGGGATGCGATGCGGCCATTGAGCAGGATGACACCCTTAGTCCTGAAAAGCGAGGGAAATTTTCAGTGAATAGTGCAAAAAACTAAAAAAACGCTCCGAAACGACGCGAGTCGAAGGAAGCGATCGGAATGGACGGGGCACGACCGGCCAGCAGTGCTGCCACCACCTCACCGGTTCGTGCGGAGGCCACAAGGCCGGTATGGCCATGGCCAAAGGCATGGATCACATCGGCGCTGGCCCGCGATGGCCCAAGGCAGGGCATGCCATCAGGCATGGAAGGCCGGTGGCCGAGCCAGACCTTAATACGCTCTGCCGGGATGTCCCGGGGCAGGCCAGGAAAGCAGCTAAGTAAATGATTTTTGAGTATTTCTGCGCGCTGCCAATTGGGCGCCGCCTCAATCCCCGCGATCTCCACCTGCCCCGCACAGCGCAGCCCGCGCGCGGTGCGCATGATGGACATTTTACCATCTGATGGCATCAGCCCATGGCGCGGCGCCACTTCGGGGTCGCTGATTTCGGCGTGATAGCCCCGTTCGCTTTCAAGCGGCACATCATCCCCCGCGGCGCGCGCCAAAGGCTTGGAATGGACGCCAGCGGAAATAACGGCGGCATCGCAGGCGACCTCCCCCTGTCGGGTTATCACCGCCTTCAGCCGGCCGGCTTCAATCCTGAAGCCAGTGGCGTGCTGGCGTATCAGTTTCGCACCCTCCGCCTCGGCCAGCGCAATCAGCGCGGCGACATAGGCGCCGGGGTCGGTGCAATGGCCGCCCTCATCCACGAAAACGCCAAAACCATAGCGGCGGTCCAGTTCGGGTTCCCGTTGGCGGAGTTCATCCGCGTCAAGCTCAATCCAGCGCACGCCGACCTGGTGGCGGATATCCCAGGCTTTCCGCTCCGCCTCAAAATCAGCGCGGGAGGGGTAGATGTACATCAGCCCTCGCCTTTCGATCAGGTGGCCCACCCCCGCCTGTTCCGCCAGCGCCTGATGAAGGCGCGGTGCGTCCTGCACCAAGGGCCTCAGCGCCTGTGCGGCCTTCGCCACATCCTCCCAGCGCCAGCCGGAAGCCAAATAACGGATCAGCCAGGGGGCGACACGCGGCAGATAGCGCCAGCGAATAGCGAGCGGGCCGAGCGGGTCCGAGAGATATTTCGGTAGCTTCTTCCAAATCCCTGGCACTGCCGGCGGGATGACGGACATGGGGCTGAGCCAGCAGCCATTGCCATAGGATGCCGCCTGTTCGCCGCCCGGTTCGGCGGGATCGAGGATGGTGACCTGGTGACCATCCTTAAGCGCCGCAAGCGCCGAGGCCGCGCCAACCGCCCCCGCGCCAATCACCACCACATGCCGCGCCATGTTCAGCGCGCCCTTGTTTTGGCAATGGTCTGGGCCGGGCCGGATTGCACCGCCTCCCCGGCCAGATACTTATCCAGAAAGAACAGCCGGTCCTGACCCCAGAGGAAAAGCTCGTCACACACATATGTTGGCGCGCCAAAGACACCGCGGGCGATGGCATCGCGGTTATTGCGGTCGAACTCGGCTTGGATGCTGGCGCTTTCTTCTTCCCGATGCAGGCTGTCGCCGGGCATGCCCTGTTCCTCGGCAATGGCGATCCGAGTGCGCGGGTCCGCGATGTCGCGGTCTTCCAGCCAAAGCGCCTTGAGCAGGGCATGGGAAAGCCGCATCGCATCCATACCGCGCGCGGCGGCCGCCATGACCATATGGCCAGCAGGGCGTTGGTCTGATGGCGGGTAATGCTTGGGCTTCAAATGGATGGGGATGCCAAGATGGCGCGCCCAGCGATCCAGTTCCAGCGCGTGATAATCCTGCCGCGGTTCCGGGCGGGTGCGGAGCGGTATGCCGCCGGTATGCGGTATCACCAGCCGGAAATCATAAGGGCGCAGCACGAGCTTCGCGCCGTGGCGCTGGATGATCTCGGAAAGCTGCTTGCCGCCCAGATACATCCAGGGGGAGGAGAGCGTGTAGAAGCATTCGACGGTCTTGGTCATGGCTTCAGCCTTTCGCGACACGGCCTGGATCGGTTTGCGCCATGAGTGAGACATGGGCGGAGACAATGCGCCAGCCCTGCCCCGGAATGCGTGCCATGATCTTGGTCTCTCGCCCGATCAACCCACTATCCAGGCGCTGGAATTCCAGATTGGTGGTGGCGAAATCGCGCCCGAAGGTGGTGATGGTGATCTTCTTCTGCGCGCGCGGCGCGTAGGATTTCACGCTGGCGCGAAAGGCGCGAATGGCTTCAATGCCATAAAGCAATTCCGTGATGCCATAGCGCACCACGCGCGGATCATCCCAGAAGCTGCTATCCAGCACCGCGCTATCATTGGCGGCGATGGCGGCTTCGTAACGGTCAAACACCGCGCGGACTTCGGCGATGATGTCGGGATTATTGATTTCCATGGCGCTTCTCCCGCGACTGGGTATTGATCATGACGCAGAAGCGGCGAATGGGCTAGCTTTACGTGGCCGAAATAAAAATGGCGACCCGAAGGCCGCCATTTTTTGATGATGCGATGCGCTGCTTCAGCCAGCCGTTGCCAAGGCGCGCTTGGCCATGACACCCACCAGATGGGCGCGATATTCGGCGCTGCCGTGAATGTCGCTATTCATGCCATCGGCGGCTTGGCTAATGCCGGCCAGCGCATTGGCTGACCAATTGCCGGAAAGCGCCTTTTCCATATGCGCCTGACGGAACACGCAAGGCCCAGCGCCATTCACAGCAACCCGCACACCGCCCGCACCCTTGGAGATGAAAACACCCGCCATGACATAGCGGCTGGCCGGGTTCTTCATTTTGGCATAGCCGGCCTTCTCCGGGATTGGGAATTCCACCGCCACCAGGATTTCATCGGCTTCAAGCGCGGTGGTGAACATGCCCTGGAAGAAATCATCCGCCGCGATCTTGCGCTTATTGGTGTGGATGGTGGCGCCAAGGCCGAGCACCGCCGCCGGATAATCCGCCGCCGGGTCGTTATTGGAAACGGAGCCACCAATTGTGCCGCGATTGCGCACCTGCACATCGCCGATATGCGACGCAAGATAAGCAAGCGCCGGAATGGCCGCCTTCACTTCCGCGCTATTGGCCACTTCCACATGCCGCGTCAGCGCACCGATGATGATGGCATTGCCTTCACGGCGAATGCCCTTCATTTCCGCAATGCCGGAAAGGTCCACCAGCGCGGTAGGCTTATTCAGCCGATGCTTCAGCGCCGGGATCAGCGTATGCCCGCCGGAAACCGCCTTGGCATCCGGATCAGCCAGCAGCTTCACGGCATCGGCAAGGCTGGTGGGCTTATGATAGGCGAAATCATACATGGGTGTGGTCCTTTATTCTGCCGCCGCGCGGCGGCCGCTATTGATGATCTGCCAGATTTTCGCCGGGGTCGCCGGCATTTCGACATGGTTCACGCCATAGTCGGAAAGCGCATCCACCACGGCATTGATCACAGCGGGTGGCGAGCCAATGGCGCCCACTTCCCCGCAGCCCTTCACCCCAAGCGGGTTATGGGTGCAAAGCGTGGTATGGGTTGCGACCGAAACGGGCGGCAAATCATCCGCCCGTGGCATGGTGTAATCCATCATGGAACCGGAAAGCAGCTGCCCTTCCGCATCATAGACGCAGGTTTCCAGCAGCGCCTGGCCAATGCCCTGCGCCACACCACCCTGCACTTGCCCTTCCACGATCATGGGGTTGATCACGCGGCCCACATCATCCACGGCGGTGAAATTGATCACCGATGTGCGGCCCGTCTCCGGATCAATTTCCACTTCCGCGATATGGCAGCCACCCGGATAGGTGAAGTTCTTCGGGTCATAGAA
>CAIMVB010000275.1 GCA_903844785.1 uncultured Rhodospirillales bacterium
GACATCGCCGGAGAGCATCTTCTCAGCCAGCAACCCCGCTTGGCCGCGGATGCGCTGTTCGATGGAAGTGGCCATTTCCGGATGGTCGCGCAGGAAGCCTTTGGCGTTTTCACGCCCCTGGCCGATGCGCTGGCTATCGCAGGAGAACCAGGCGCCGGATTTCTCAACGATATTGGCCTTCACGCCAAGATCGATCAATTCGCCAAGTTTGCTGATGCCTTCGCCATACATGATGTCGAACTCAACCTCCCGGAAGGGCGGCGCCATCTTGTTCTTCACCACTTTGACGCGGGTATGGTTACCCGTCACCTCATCACGATCCTTGATGGCGCCGATCCGGCGGATTTCCATGCGGACCGAGGCATAGAATTTCAGCGCATTGCCGCCCGTGGTGGTTTCGGGATTGCCGAACATGACGCCGATCTTGAGGCGGATCTGATTCAGGAAGATCAGCAGCGTATTGGATTTGGCAACCGAACCGGTCAGCTTGCGGAGCGCCTGCGACATCAGGCGCGCATGCAGCCCGACATGGCTATCACCCATTTCGCCTTCCAATTCGGCGCGCGGCACCAGAGCAGCGACCGAATCCACCACCAGCACATCAACGGCGCCGGAACGCACCAGCGTATCGGCGATTTCAAGCGCCTGTTCGCCGGCATCGGGCTGGCTGATCAGCAGATTATCCACATCCACGCCAAGCTTCCGGGCATAGCCGGGATCAAGCGCATGTTCCGCATCCACAAAGGCGCAAGTGCCGCCGCGCTTCTGCGCTTCCGCAATGACGTGGAGCGCGAGCGTGGTCTTGCCCGAGGATTCCGGGCCGTAGATTTCAACAATGCGCCCTTTGGGCAGGCCGCCAATGCCAAGCGCCAGGTCCAGGCCAAGCGAGCCTGAGGACACAACCTCAATATCCCCTTGCTGGGATTGCTTGGCGCCGAGGCGCATGATGGAGCCCTTGCCGAAGGCCCTTTCGATCTGGCTGAGCGCTGCGTCGAGCGCCTTTCCCTTATCCATGCTGCACCCCTGATGCTGGTTAGTGACCTGTGATAATTTCAACCATAACGCGATTTTGATCGCAACTACCACATCTTATGGTAGGGAGACCAGAAAATTCATCATCGCACTGCGACAAGGCCCTGAGGCCTCGATTCGGTGCAAGTGAAAGATGCCGCAGTGTTCAGGGTTTGGCAAGAACAAAAATAGAACAAACAATCAACAACCTAAGGACTTCCGATATATCAGTGTGTTGCGGCCGGCGCGGTTGCTTAGCTCGGCGCGCGTATCCCCCGGCTTTTGATCACCTCGCCCCATTTGTTGATTTCGCGGGTCCAGTAATCCTGGAATTCCGCCGGGCTGCCGCCAATGGGTTCCGTGCCTTGTGTGATCATCTGCTGGCGGAAGGCGGGGTCCGCCACTGCCGCGCGCACGGCCCCCGCAAGCCTCTCCACAATCGGTGCCGGCAAGCCGGGCGGGCCCATCAGCGCCATATCGGTGGAGGAATCAAACCCTGCCACGCCGCTTTCGGCCAAAGTTGGCAATTCCGGCAGCAAGGAACTGCGCGCGGCTGTGCCCACCGCCAGCAATTTCAACGTGCCCGCAGCGCGATGCGGCAGGGAAGATACCGCATCAATGAAGGACATTTGTGTTTCACCCGCCACAACCGCCTGCATGGAAGGCGCGCCACCGCGATACGGCACGTGCAGCATCTTAAGCCCGGCAATCGCCATCAGCATTTCGCTCGCCAAATGGCTGGAAGCGCCAATCCCGGCAGAAGAGAAGGAAACCTGATCCGGCCGCGCCCGCACATAAGCCAGGAATTCGGCGATATTGTTCACGGGCAGCGAAGGATGCACGCAAAGCGCCTGCGGCGTGCGCCCAACCAGGCTGATCCCGGTAAAGCCCGCGCGATTATCATAGGGCAGGGGGTCAATCAGATGGGGCGCGATGGCATAGGTGCTGTTCGTCGCAAATAGCAGCGTATAGCCATCCGCCCGCGCGCGAGACACAGCGCCATGCCCAATCGTGCCTGAAGCACCGGCGCGATTATCCACCACGAATTGCTGGCCAAAAACCTGGCTGAAACGCTGCGCAAAAAGCCGCGCCATGGTGTCCGATGAACCGCCCGCTACCCATGGATTGATGATCTGCACCGGCCGCGCGGGCCAGGCTTCCTGCGCGGAGGCGTGGCGCAGTGCGGGCGCAGCCAGCAGCCCCGCTAGAACCACGCGGCGTTGGATGGAATGCATGGAAGCCTCCCCTAATGTTCAGGCCAATTCAATGACCAGATTGCGATGCCTGTCTACGGAAACCTGCGCCCCAGGCGGGATAACGCAGGTTGATTCGCGTTCTTCCACCAGCGCAGGCCCCGTGAAAGCGGCGCCAGGGGCAAGGCGGTAGCGGTCATAGACGGCGCAATCACACCAGCCATGGCCTTCAAACAGCGCGCGCCTGCTGCCGCGTTGCGCCGTGCCGGCTTCGGATTTCTGCGCGCCTTCCAGGGCGATATCGCGCCCCGGGGCGGAAGCGGCCAGCCGCCAGGTCAGCGCTTCCATCGGCAGCCCATCCAGGGCGCGGCCAAAGCGTTCCCGATAGGCAGCAAGGAAATTCGCTTCAATGGCCGCGACATCATTCTTGCCCGGCGTCAGGTTTGGCATGGGCACGGGGATTTCAAACCCCTGGCCAACATAGCGCATATCGGCCGCTGGCTTGTAGATGATCTTGTCCGGATCAGCCCCGGCGCCAATCAGCAAGCCACGCGCTTCTTCCACCATCTCCGCGTAAAGCGCGGCGATTTTCGCCCAATCCAGCCTCTCAAGCCGCCCGACAAGGCTGCGGACCAAATCCGTCGCCGGTGGCGCCACCAGAAAGCCGAGCGCGGAAGCCACACCGGCGCCAAGCGGCACCAGCACGCGGCGGATTTTCAGCAACCGCGCAAGATCGCAAGCATGCACCGGCCCCGCGCCACCAAAGGCAATCAGCGTAAAGCGCCGCGGATCGCGGCCCTTTTCCGCCATATGCATGCGGGTCGCCGCCGCCATGGTTTCATCCACGATGCGGCGAATGCCAAGCGCGGCATCATCGGCGGTGACGCCGAGTTTCGCGGAAAGATCGCTACTCACGGCGCGCGTCACGGCGGCCAGATCCAGCGCCATTTCGCCACCCAGGAAATAGGCGGGATCAAGCCGGCCCAGCACCAGATCGGAATCGGTGACGGTGGGCTCAACCCCGCCGCGCCCGTAACAGATTGGCCCCGGCTTGGCGCCAGCGCTGCGCGGGCCGACCTTCATCAGCCCTGATGCCGGATCAACCCGCGCGATGGAACCGCCCCCCGCGCCGATTTCGATCATATCCACGACAGATACTTTCAAAGGCAGGCCGGAACCCTTCTGAAAGCGCCTGACGCGGCCCGCTTCGAAATCGAATTTGCGATCCGGCGCGCCATTCTGGATCAGGCACATCTTGGCTGTGGTGCCGCCCATATCATAGGAAATCACCTGATCAAGCCCGGCGCGTTGCGCAAGCCATGATGCCGCCATGGCCCCCGCTGCCGGCCCGCTTTCAATCAGCCGGATTGGGTAATCCTTGGCTTCCTGCACGGAAGCAATGCCACCGCCTGACAGCATGACATAAAGCGCGCCAGTCACGCCCAGCGCAGCGAGGGAGGCTTCAAGCTTATCCAAATAACGCCGCATGCGCGGCTGCACATAGGCATTGGCGCAAGCGGTGCTGATGCGTTCAAATTCGCGAATTTCCGGCGCCACGGCGGAAGACAGCGTCATGGCCAAATCGGGGTAAAGCCCGCGAATAATCTCGGCCGCGCGGCGTTCATGGCGCGGGTCGCGCCAGGCATGCAAAAAGCCAATGGCCAGCGCTTCAACCTTTTCCACCTCAACCAATTGCCGTGTCGCGGCGATCAGCGCGGCTTCATCCAGCGGCAGCAAAACCTCGCCCTGCACATCCAGCCGTTCCGGCACTTCCAGGCGCAAATGGCGCGGCACCAGCGTGGGCGGTGCTTCCAGGAAAAGATCGTAAAGATCGTAGCGGATTTCGCGGCCGATTTCGATGGAATCCCGAAACCCATCGGTGGTGAGCAAGCCCACCTTGCAGCCGGTGCGTTCAATGATGGTATTCGTCACCAGCGTCGTGCCATGCACAATGCTGTGCAAATCGCCGGGCTTCAGGCCGGTTTCTTCCAGAAGCCGCGCAATGCCAGCGACAATCGCCTCCGATGGGTCATCCGGCGTGGTCAGCCGCTTGCCGGTCGCCACCAAATCCCGCGCGGGATCGTGCAGGACAAAATCCGTGAAGGTGCCGCCAACATCAACACCAATGCGCGCTGTCGCCTTCATGGCTTTGCTCCGTAATCCCGCGCCGCACCTTCCGGCGAGACATAACCATCGCGGATATCAGCGGCGAGTGCTTCCGGGTCGCGCGCGGCAGGATCCCCATAACCCCCACCGCCGGGGTAGAGCAGTTTCACGCGTGTACCGGGCGTGACCGTGGTACGGGATTTTGGATGCGGGCGCGTGCCATCATCAAAGGCAATCACCGCCGCGCCGCCCGCGCCGCCGCCCAAGACGCCCTGCGCCGGATGGTCGCGCCGGTCAGACAGCAGCGAAAGCCGCACCTCATCCGGGGCGCGTACTTCGATCTCAACCTCCTGACCCAGCCCGCCGCGAAAACGCCCCGCGCCGCCGGAATCCGCGCGCAGTCGTTTTTTCCAGACCACCAAGGGCGCGACACTTTCATAAGCCTCAATCGAACCGGCGCCTACATTGGTGGGGAAGGCGGTGGTTGGCAGGCCATCGCGATGCGGCGAAGCGCCCATGCCGCCCGAGGCAAACAGCACCTGCGAAAATCGATCCCCCGCACCATCCAGCCCGCTGAACAGCGCGCGCATGGTGGGCGCGCCGCCGCATTCCGCAATGATCTTATCCGGCATGATGGGTGCCAGTGCCTTATAGATGGCGCCAGCCAGCAAATGCCCGGTCAATTGCCGCGCGCTGCAGGCTGCTGGGAAGCGCGGGTTCAGGATGCTCCCCTCAGGCGCGCTCACGGTAATGGCGCCGTAGGAGCCTTCATTGCGCGGGGTGAAAGGATCAAGCGCGCATTTCACTGGGTAAACCGAATAGGCGTGGGTGTAATTCAGCACGCAATTAATGCCGCGATCCACCTGCTTGGAACTGCCGGCGAAATCAATATGCATCGTGTCACCCTTGATGGTGACAGCGCAAGCGATGCGCGTAATCGCCTCATCAAAGCCATCGGCTTCCAGGGTGGAATGCCAAGTGCCATCGGGGAGTGCCGCGATGGCGCGGCGCATGGCGGCATCCGCGCGCTGATGCAGCGCAGCGCCCAGCCCTTGCAAATCAGGCAGGCCTGTATCGCCCAGAAATTCATCCACGCCGCGCGCGCAAACTTCATTGGCAATCACCTGCGCTTCCAGATCGCCCATGACCTGGCGCGGCAGACGCACATTGGCGAGCAAGACTTCCGCCAAATCCTCATTCCGTTTGCCAGCGCGAAACAGGCGGGAAGGGGGGATGCGAATGCCTTCTTCAAACAGCTCTCGGCAATCGGCGGACCACAGCGCGCCGCCGACATCCGGCGAATGGGAAATGGAACCAGCGAAGCCCACCAACTTGCCTTTATGGAAAATCGGGCTGACGGCGGTGAAATCCGGCAAATGCCCGGTGGCGAGCCATGGATCATTGGTCACCACGCAATCACCCGCCTGCCAGGTCTCCGCCGGGAAGCGTTCCAGAAATGTTTTTGTGGTTTTCGGTAGAATGCAGGAGAATGAGGCGATGCCACCGGTATTCTCGCTGATCGAATCGCCATTACGATCCATAAGCACCGTCGCGAAGTCATTTGACTCGCGCACAATGGTGGAAAAGGCGGTGCGCAACAGGCCGGTTGCGGCCTCATCGGCAATGGAAATCAGGCGCGACCAGTAGATTTCAAGGCTAATCGGATCAAAAGCTTCC
>CAIMVB010000276.1 GCA_903844785.1 uncultured Rhodospirillales bacterium
ATTCCAGGTGGAGCGTTATTCGCAAGTCATGCATATCGGTTCCGAAGTGCAGGGCCGCTTGCGCGCTGGGCTGGATGCGCTGGATGCCTATTGCGCGGGCTTCCCCGCCGGCACGCTGACAGGGGCGCCAAAGATTCGCGCCATGGAAATCATCGAGGAATTGGAACCTTCCCGCCGTGGGCTTTATGCCGGCGGCGTAGGCTATTTCGGCGCTGATGGAGGCATGGATACATGCATCGCGCTCCGCACCGCGCTGGTCAAGGACGGCGTGATGTATGTGCAGGCCGGCGCGGGTGTAGTGGCCGATAGCGACCCCAAGGCGGAATATGAGGAAACGCGCCAAAAGGCGCGCGCCCTGTTCCGTGCTGCTGAAGAAGCGGTGCGCTTCGCGTCAGGCCGGCGGTAGAAACCCTCCATGGCGGAAGGCCCCGATATCACGCCAATCCTCAATCTGCTTGAGGATGCGCGTGATGCCGGGCGCTGCGCGGAAGCCGCGGCGGCCTTGCGGGTGCTGTCCCAACTGCGCCCGGAAAACTTGCAAGTAAAGGCGGCCTTGGCGCGCGCGTTATTTGGCGCTGGCCTCTGGCAGGAAGCCTGGGACGCTTACGAAGTGCGCTTCGATTTGATGCCGGAGGTCTTCACCAAGGTCACGCGCCCCGGCCCGAATGGCCCGGAAGCCATGCCGATCTGGCGTGGCGGCGCGCTGCCGGAATCGCTGCTGGTGATGGGCGAACAAGGGCTTGGCGATACCATCCAATTCGCGCGCTTCCTGCCCATGCTGCGCGCGCGCGGTGTACGCGTGCATGCGGTGCTTGATCCGCGCGTGATGAAACTTCTGGCGCCGGTGCTGGAAGGAATTGATGCGCGCCCGGGCGGAGAGGCTGGGCGTATTCATGGCGTGAAAGCCTGGCTGCCCTTGCTGAATTTGCCGCGCGCGCTTGGGCTGCGCCCGCAGTACTATCAAGGCCGTATCCCTTATCTGGCGGCGGAGCCCGAACGCGTGGCGCGCTGGCGCCAGCGCATTGGTGATCAGGGCTTTCGCATTGGCATTGTCTGGCAGGGCAATCCGAAAGCGCCGGTGGATCGAAACCGTTCTGTCCCGCTTGCGGTTTTTGCACCCATCGCGGCCTTGCGCGGCGCGCGGCTGTTCGCGCTGCAAAAGGGGCCAGGCGAGGATACCGAAGCCCCCTTCGCGCTCGATCGCCTGGGGCCAGAGATGGATAATGGCCCGGATTGGTTTCTGGATACCGCCGCCGCAATCATGGCGCTTGATCTGGTTGTGACAGTGGATACCGCCGTGTTGCATCTGGCCGGTGCGCTGGGACGGCCAGCGCTGATGCTGACCCATGGGCGGAATTCAGATTGGCGCTGGCAGCAGGGGCGCGAAGACACTGTCTGGTATCCTTCCGTCAAACTGGTGCGCTGCCCGGATGGCAATGCCGATTGGCAGGGTGCTGCGACGCGCGCGGCCTTTCTGATCCGCACGGGCAATCTGCCCCCCGCCGCATGAGGCGCCGCCACCCGCGCCGCCGTGGCTTTGGGTTTTGGGCGAAGCGCCTTGGCATTTTTCTGGCCGCAATCATTCTGCTGATCATTGGCGGTATTGCTGGCGCACTGTGGTGGAGCCTGCCCGCGCGAAATACTGAACTTGCACTTGCGGGGCTTGCCGCGCCGGTTGCCATCACGCTCGATAGCCACGGCATTCCGCATATCCAGGCCCAATCGGAAGAAGATGCCTGGGCGGCGCTTGGTTTTCTCCATGCGCGCGACCGGATGTTCCAGATGGAAATGATGCGCCGCGGTGCGCGCGGGCAAAGTGCTGCCATCGCGGGTAGTGCGGCACTCAGGCTTGATCGCTTCATGCGGCTATTGCGGTTGGAAGAACGGGCCACGGCGGATTTGGCTGTGCTGGACCCCGCAACCCGCGCGGCTTTGGAAGCCTATGCGCGCGGGGTGAATGGCTGGATCGCTTCGCGCGGGCGCTTTGCCGCGCCGGAATTTATTGCCCTTGGCGCGCCGGAACCCTGGCAGCCTGTGGATAGCCTGCTTTGGGGCAAGATCATGGGGCTATGGCTCGGCGGCAATTGGCGCATGGAATTGGAACGTGCGCGGCTGGCGGAACTGCTTTCACCGGAACAATTGGGCGATCTGTGGCCGGAGGATCTTTCCCCCGGCAGGCCCGATGAACCCTTGTTGCGCAGCGCCATAAAAGCCAGCGGCGCCTTGCGGGGAGAGGCTGTGAATGCCGATGCGCTCACCTCACTCGCCGCGCATCTGCCGCGTTTTCCGGAAGATGCGCCTTTGCCGGAAATTGCTTCCAATGCCTGGGTGGTGGGGGCAGGGCGGAGTGCCTCAGATGCGCCATTGCTGGCGGCCGATCCGCATCTTTCCCATAGCGCGCCCATACTTTGGTATCTCGCGCGCATTTCACTGCCAAACGGGCGCCTGCTGATGGGGGCCACCGCGCCCGGCGTGCCGGGGGTTGTGATTGGGCGGAATGAAAGCCTGGCTTGGGGTTTCACCACCACCCATGCGGATACGCAGGATATTGTGATCGAAAAACTGGGCGAAGGCGGGCGTTATGAAACGCCCGATGGCCCGCGCGATTTTACCTGGCATGAGGCTGAGATTGCGGTGCGTGGCGCGGCGCCGGTGGTGTTTCGCTTTCGCGAAACCCGCCACGGGCCAGTGCTATCCGATCTTGATCCAAGCTTTCAGGGCACATCCGGCACGGTGCTGTCACTTGCCATGGCAAGCCTGGCGGAAGGCGAGACTTCCGCGCGCGGCTTGTTGCGCCTGAATGGCGCGCGCGACATCAAGGAAGCCCGCGCGGCGGCTGAGGATATCACCAGCCCCGTGCAGAACCTCATGCTGGCGGATCGCGCCGGCGGGCTTGCCATGTTGATTGTGGGCCGCGTGCCGCTGCGCCGTGGCGGGGATGGCGCCTTGCCGCGCCCGGGCTGGGATGGCGCGGCTGGCTGGGATGGGTTTCTGCCCTTTGCCGCCAAGCCGCATGTCGAAAACCCGGCAAGCGGTGTGATTGTGAATGCGAATAACCGCGTCGCAGCGGCGGAACACCCGGCCTTTCTCAGCCGGGATTGGCATGGCGATTGGCGATTTCGGCGCATTGGAGCGGGGCTGGCCGCGCAGGCACAACACGCACCCGCTGATTTTGCAGCCTTGCAGATGGACCGCTTCAGCATCTTCGCCGCTGAAACCTTGCCGGCATTTCGCGCGCTGGCACCGATGGAAGGTGCCGCGGGCCAAGCGCTGGCGCTGTTGCAAGCCTGGGATGGGGAAATGGCGGCGGTGCGGCCAGAACCGCTGATTTTCCACGCAACGCTCCGCCGTTTTGGCGCCGCGCTGCTGGTGCAGGCGAAGCTGCCGCCAGATGCCTTTGCTCCTTCGCCGGAATTTCTGCGCCCGCTGCTGCAGGGCAGTGATGCGGCTATGCGCTGGTGCGGCGCGGAAGGCTGCGCGCCTATGCTTGCAGCGGCGCTGGCAGAATCGGTGGCGGCTTTGGCGCCTGATCATGGCCCTGATCCCCGCGCATGGCGCTGGGGGGCAGCGCATGTGGCGCAATTTGATCACGCCTTGCTGCGCTTCATCCCCTTCCTGCGGGATTGGCTGGGCTTGCGCGCCGCGCCGGGCGGGGATGGAGAAACCGTGGCACGCGCTGCCTTCCGGGGCGGTGGCTTCGCCGCTGTGCATGGCGCTGGGTTTCGCGGCGTGATGGATTTGGCCGCGCCGGATGGCGCCTATGCGGTGATCGCGACCGGCCAATCCGGCCACCCCTTCAGCCGGCATTGGGGGGATATGCTGCCCTTCTGGCGCGATGGCGCGCTTGTGCCCCTGGCCGCAGCACGAGAAGTGACGGGGCAGATCGCCCTGAAGCCCGCACCATGAAGCGCCCTTTTGCAAGGTGGTTGATTCCGGCGCGCGCTGGGGCGAAAATATAAGGGCATGCTGCATCGCCCACCCCGCCGACCGCAATTCTTCTACACGACTGCGCCGCTGCCCTGCCCCTATTTGCCCGGCAGGACGGAGCGGAAGATTGTGACCGAGCTTTCAGGCACTGAAGCGGAAACGCTGCATGAACGGCTTTCGCGCGCTGGCTTTCGCCGCAGCCATAACATTGCCTATGCGCCGGTTTGCCCCGGCTGCCAGGCCTGTGTGCCGATCCGCGTCGTGAGTGAGGATTTCACGCCAGACCGTACGCAGCGGCGCATCCTGCGCGCCAATGCGGATTTGAGCATTTCCGAAATGCCGGCCCGCGCCACGGCGGAACAATTCACGCTGTTCCAGCGCTACCAGAAAAATCGCCATGCTGATGGCGATATGGCCGCCATGGGCTATTATGATTACCGCGCGATGATCGAAGATACGCCGATCAGCACTGGCATTCTGGAATTCCGCGATGCGCGTGACAGGCTTGTGGGCGCCTGCCTGACGGATTGGCTGGCCGATGGGCTTTCCGCCGTTTATTCCTTTTTCGATACGGATGAGGATAAGCGTTCACTCGGCACCTTCGCCGTATTGTGGCTGATCGGGCGCGCGCGATCGCTTGGCCTGCCTTATGTCTATTTGGGTTACTGGGTGCCGGAAAGCCGCAAAATGGCTTACAAGGCGCGCTTCAAACCAAGTGAGATTTTAATGAGCGGTGCCTGGCATCGGCTTGGCGATGGCGCGCCTATTCAAGCCGCGCAGCGTGAAGTGGTGCGGGTAGGCTAAGCGCTAAACCGCTTCCGCCAGCACAAGATTTGGCCGCGCCGCACGCGGCGGCGGGGCGCTGATATCCTCGGCGCGGTAGAAGCAAAGCCCGCCGATTTCACGAATGCTGGCTTGCCCCACCGCCCAGGCGGGCAGATGCGCCGCATCATGCCACAGCGTCGCGCCGCCCGTTGGGTCGGGTAGCAGGCCGGAAGCGGCGCGTTGTGCAATGCGCCGGCAGATCGCAAAAGCCGCATCGCCGGGTGGAATGGCGCGCAAAGCGGCGTGACGCGGATCGCGCCTGTTCCAGCAGGAAAACAGGAAGGGCGCGCGGCAGATGGCGGCGATATGGCGCGCATCGGGGTCGCGGCCTGCGCTTAGGCGGTTCATCACCAGCGCGGCCAGGGCTTCAATGGCGCGCACGGGTTTATCGGCCGCTTCTGCCCAAAGCGTCATGGCCAGGATTTCAATATCAATCGCGCGCGGCGGGGGGAGTTTGGTCATTCCCGTTCCTCCATCCGGCGCACGGCCTGTGCGGCAGCAATGCCGGTGCGTGAGACATCTTCAAGCTTCTCCTCGATTCGGATGAGGTGATCTGAAATTCTGCGGTCCAGATCGCGGATCAGCGAAAGCGGCACATAGGTGCGCGCCACTTCCAGCTTGAATTGCGCCAAATCTTCCCGCGTGCGGGTCAGCGCATCCGAATCACGTTCATCACCGCGTTGAATGCGTGCGTGCAATTCGCGCCGGAGGCCGTGGATCATCCAAAAAAGCGCGGCAACGACGGGCGCCTCTATGGCGGTGAACCACCATTGGGGGTCAATCTGCATAGACATGCTGCTTGGCCTTATGCTGAAAGCTTGAAGAAGCGGCGCGCCCTCCCCAGAAAAGGGGTGGCGAAACGCCGGAAAGGAAAGCCAGGCCCATGTGGAATGAGCCTTATCTGGAAACCTGCTGCCGTTCGGCTTTGCATCGGCTCACGCTGGTGGGCCCGCATGGCCGGCCCGAGGGGCTGAAGGATGGCCCCTGCCTGCTGCGCCTTTCTGGCATGGCATTGGCGCGGCAACGCGCAGATGGCCGGTTTGAAATCACCGATGCGGGCCGCGCGCGCCATGCCTCCGAAATTCTGAAGCGGCCTGCCGCTTAACCTCCGCGCCAATAGGCCGCGCGTGGTGGCGGGCCGGCACGGGCAAGCCGCACCGGTTCCGCCAAAAGGCAGCCCGCCAGCGCATCCAACGCATCATCACGCGCACCACTGACGCCCGGCGCCCATTCCGCCATTTCCGCCGGGAAGCGCGTGCGAAACACGCTTTCATGCGCATGCAATCGCCGTGCGGCCAGCGCCGGTTCCAAGGCGCCCAGAATACGATCTGCCTTGGCACGGTGATTATTCTGTTCCACCACCGAACACGCAGCACCTGCCTTGGCCAATTCCCGCCTGAGCAGCGCGGGCAGGAAGCGGCCAATGCCATTGGTTTCCACGCGGATCACGGGCAGCAGCAAATCACGCGCAATGGCGGCCACCTGTTGGCATTGCTGCGTGGCGGGGTCCGCTGCTGCGTCCGGGTCATGCGTCAGATAGCGCAGTCGATGCAGGAAATGATTGCCTTCCTGATCTGCGTAGCAGGCCGCAAGCACGGAGGAATCGCCGCTGCCAGGGCGGCCATAGGCGGGATCCCAATAACCACCACCGGAAACCAAACGCCGCCCGAGCAGGCTGAGTTCTGCCCGCCCGCCGGCTTCGCGATATTCCGGTTCCTCCGCATAACGAATAAGCGCTGCGGGATCGAGCCGCGCGGCTTCGGCCGGCAGCGCCTTCAACATCATTTGCCGTTCGAAATGCAGCGCGCCAACGCGTTGGCGGAGTGCTTCGATGCCTTCCTTCGGGAAACGTTCCGGCCAGGCGCTGGCGCCTGCGGCATTCATGATGGGAAGCGTGAGGCGCCGGTAGCTGCGCAGAAACGCATCCTCATGCTTCGGATCGCGATAGAGGCTTTCCTCACAATGCGGCGTGCCCACGAATAAAATAGTACCGCCTGGGGTCAGGATGAATTCCAGCTCTGCCAGGCGTTCGCGCAAGGCATCGCGCTTGCCGGGCGTGTCGCAATTGCCAGCAACTTCGACATCATCGCAAATGATCACATCGGCCCGCGCGCCGGTGATATTGCCTGAAATGCCCTGCGCGAGCATGGAAGGATCACGCAAGGCGCCGGGGCGCGCGACGGTGAAGCGATCTGCGGCCCAGTTTTCCGGCACATCGGGCAGTAATTCGGCACAAAGCGGGTGCGTTTCCAGAATGCGCCGAACGGTAGCGACCATGCGTGTGGCAAGCGGCGCATCTGCCGCCACCACCAGGATGCGCGTTGATGGATTGCGCAGCAAAAGCCAGGCGCACCAAAGCCCAATGAGCGTGGATTTGCCGCAGCCACGAAAGGCCATCAGCAGCAGGCGGCGATCCCCGGCTTCGCGCCGCGCCATCAGCCAGCGCGCGATGCGCCGATGAATGGCGGGCGTTTCCAAGGCGATGCGTTGATTCCAAAGCCAGAGGAATTCGAGGAAATCCGGATCATTCCTCATGCACAGCCTCATCCGGCAAAGGCGCGGCGGCCAAAGCCTGACGTGCTTCCGCAAGCAGGCGTTCGGCTTCGTTCACTTCCTGCGCATCCGCCTGATGCGTGGCGCGCGCCAGGCGCAGCAACGCTTCCAAATGGCCGAGTGCTGCTCGGCAGAGTTGGATATGGTTGCGATGGGCGCGCATCAGCGCCTCATCTTCCACCACTGGGTCCAGGCTGAGTACGGCTTCATAGCTCGCACTCACGCGCTTGATCGCCTCACGCAAATCAAGCCCGAGGTCGATATTATTATTACGGCGCCTCATGCCTTGGTGACCCGGGCGCGAATGATGCCGGCAGCAAGATTAATCGCGATACCGCTGCGATTCCAGGCCGTTACCGTCACGATATTGGTCGCACCCACCTGCGCCAGCATGACGATGCCGGATGTGGCCAGGCTGAAGGCGGCGGTGGCGAAATCTCCAGGTCGCGCACCTTGCAGTGGCACATTGATTTGCGCCGAAGCACCGGCGGCGATAGAGCCTGGGTCCCAGGGCAATTCAGCCGCCAATTCGCGCGCACCATGCGGCAAATCTGGCAGGCCATACAGTAAGGGCGGCGCAAAAAGCGGGTCACAGGAAAGGCGCAGCGTGCGTACTTCATAATCCCGTGCAATGCGTGCCACCCCAATAATGGCATAGGCGACGTGATCAGCAAGGCGGATCACCTGCGGACGTGTCAGCGTTGCGTCATCCATATCGGCGGCGCTTTGCCACCAGCGGCCAATGGCATTCCACATGAGTGATTGGCCGGAAGCGCGCACCGCGGGTGTTGCACCTTCGCTGATAAGGTAGCGGTCCTGATCGAAGCACATGACAACAAGTCGTGCGCCATCGGCATCCGCAGCAAGGGCGAATTCGCGGCAATTGCGGCTATCCACTACAAAGCCAAGCCCGCGCCCGCCGGTCAGCAGCACGCCGCGATCTGTGAAGTTGAAATCATCCAGCCCAGGGAAGGCGAAATCTTCCAGTCGTGTTGGGGAAAAAGAAACATTGCTGGAAAGGCAGGCGAGTTTTTCAAAACCCCATTCGCTGGTGGACCAGCGAAAGCGTGCCGCGCGCAGGCTAGGCACGGCAGCGATTTCGCGTGAGGCGTCGCGGAAGGCAGCCGCTTGGTGAAAGCGCCTGACGCTTGCGCCAATGCGCGTGGCGCTTGATGTGTAATCCACGTCAATATTATAGGCTTGGCTGGCCCAAGCGATTTCATAAAGATGATCCTGCGCGCCGGCGGTATGGCGCGCAACGAAGGGGCTGCAACCTTCCATGCGTAGGGCACGTGCCCAAACGGCGCGGCTATTGACCTGGCAGAGGAAGGGAATGCCGCTGATGGGCCGGTCTTTCGCCTGTAATTCAAAACCGGGAGCATCAAAGATATGGCGATTATGCGCGACATAGGCGCCGGGTGCGGCGGAAAACCGCACGCCGAAGCGATCCTTCGTGGTATGCAGGCTGGAAGCGATGGCGAAATGCCCGCCATAATAGCGCACCGATGTATTCCAGGCGGCGGCGCTTGCCGTGCGGACATCAAGCCCGATGCGGTTATTGACGATGCGCCCCAGCGTCAGCGTGGTATCTTCAAAGCCACGTTCTTCGCCAAGGGTGCGGATGCCGATGGTAAAGCCTTCCACTTGGCGGATTTCCACCTGGCAGGAATCGAAATTGCGCAGCACAAGTCCGATATCGGCTTCATTCTCCCAATCAGAGATACTGGCGCGAATAATGCGAATGCCCATATAGAGTTTTGTCGCATTGCGTACCGCGCCGCCATCACCAATGGTAAGTGCGGTTTGCCCGGAAGGCC
>CAIMVB010000277.1 GCA_903844785.1 uncultured Rhodospirillales bacterium
CCACCCGCCATGCCGGCACCGGCGGAACTACCCGAAGCGCGCCGCGCCGCGCCCCGGCCGATCCATGCGCCCATTAGCCGATGCTGGCGCGTGGCCATCGCTGGCAATCGCGTGGCGATGCGCGCCATTGAAGATGATCGTGGCCGTTTGCGGGAGATTTCCTTTTCCCTGCCGCGTGAAGCGGCGATGACGCGCGCCTTGATGGAAGCGCTCGCGCAAGCGGTATCGCTTGGCTTGGCGCAGGGCGTGCCCTTGGCAAGTTTTGTGAACGCCTATGCCTATGCGCCTGGCCATGGCGGCGCGGTGGAAGGTGATGTGGGCATTCGCCGTGCCACTTCCGTGCTGGATTGGGCCTTCAGGCGGCTCGCGCGCGATTATCTGGGGCGGGAGGATTTGCCGGACCCTGTTGAGGAAGAAACGCTGCAACCGCGCCCTGCGGTGCTGCCCTTGCTTCCCTTGGAATTGCCGGCGCATCCTTCGCCCCGGTTGCGTCGCCATTTGCGCCCAGCGGCATAATTGGCGCTTTTGAAGGATTAGGATCATGGCCGGAAAAATCGAAGCGAAGCTTGCTGCCCTTGGCATCACCTTGCCCACGCCCGCAGCGCCGATTGCGAATTACATTCCTTACAATATCAGCGGAAAGCTGGTGGTGATTTCCGGCCAGGTGCCGGTGCGTGATGGCAAAATTGCCTTTACCGGCAAGCTTGGCGCCGGTGTTTCTATTGAGGTCGGGCGCGAAGCCGCGCGGCTTTGCTTCGTCAATCTACTGGCGCAGTTGAAGGCTGCTGCCGGAGATCTGGATAATGTCACGCGCGTGGTGCGGCTTGGCGGCTTCATTGCCGCACCGGCGGATTTCACGCAGCACGCGCTGGTGATGAATGGCGCTTCGGATCTGGCCGTGGAAGTGTTTGGCGATGTTGGCCGCCACGCCCGCACCACCATTGGCGTGCCTTCCCTGCCGGGGGATGCGGCGGTGGAAGTGGAAGGCATGTTTGAAATCGCCTGAGGCCTTGGTCTTGCGACCAGGCTCAGCGTAACGACATCAGGGCGCATGACCGCCCCGTCCGAATTGGCGTTGAGCCTGCATCGCAGCATTGCCGATATCCCGGCGCAGGAATGGGATGCCTGTGCGGGGGATGATAACCCGTTCTTGAGCCACGCTTTTCTGCTGGCTTTGGAAGAAAGCGGCAGCGCCGTGCCGGATCGTGGCTGGTTTCCGCAGCACGCCGCCTTGCGCGATGAAGCAGGCCGTTTGCTGGCTTGCGCGCCTGCCTATGCCAAATCCCATTCCCAGGGCGAATATGTATTCGACCATGGCTGGGCGGATGCGCTGGAACGCGCGGGGGGGCAATATTACCCCAAGCTGCAAGTGGCGGTGCCCTTCAGTCCCGTGCCCGGGCCGCGCTTGCTGATCCATCCCGAAGCGGGCTTTGGGCCAGATGTTTTGGCGGGCGCGCTGGTGCAAGCCTGCCAGGGCATTGGTGCATCTTCCGTCCATGCCACCTTCTGCACCGAAGCCGAATGGCGTGCCTTGGGCGATGCCGGATGGTTGCAGCGCCTTGGCACTCAATTTCATTGGATCAATCCTGGCTATCGCGATTTTGATGATTTCCTGGGCGCTTTGGCATCGCGTAAGCGCAAGGCGCTGAAGCGCGAAAGGCGTGATGTGCAGGCCGCGGGCCTGACACTGCGTACGCTGCGCGGGGCTGAGATTACGCCACGCCATTGGCAGGCCTTTCATCGCTTCTACCGCGCCACCACGGACAAGAAATGGGGCCGCAGCGCCTATCTGACCAAAGCCTTCTGGCCGTTGCTGGGTGAACGGCTTGGCGATCGCGTCCTGCTGATGGTGGCGGAACGGGATGGCGAACCCGTGGCCGGCGCGCTGAACCTGATTGGGCGTGATGCAATTTACGGCCGCAATTGGGGCGCCATTGTCGATGTGCCCTTTTTGCATTTCGAGCTTTGCTATTACATGGCAATGGATTTCGCGATTGCGCATGGCATTTCGCGCGTTGAAGCGGGCGCGCAGGGAGAGCACAAAATCCAGCGCGGCTATCTGCCCGTGCCGACCTATTCCGCGCATTGGATTGCTCATCCCGGCCTTGCCCGCGCTGTGGGTGATTTCCTGGCGCGGGAACGCCCGGCGATGGAACGCGAAATGGAAGCGCTTGCGACCCTCTCCCCCTTTCGACAGGTGGATGAGGCGCCGTGAAGCCGGGCGGGCTTGGCGTCGCCTATCTGCAATTAGCGGCGTCCATGGCGCTGGTTGGCGCTAATGTCGCGGTGGCGAAGCTGCTGGCGGAAGCGCTGCCCATTCCGATGATCGCTTTCCTGCGCTGCGTTTTGGCGGTGCTGCTGCTGTGGCCCTTGGCGCGGTTGTTGGAGCCTGTGGCGCGGCCTTCAGGCGATGTGTTGCGTAATCTTGCCTGGCAGGCGCTATTCGGCACCGTGATCTATAATGCCGGGTTATTGGCGGGCTTGCGCCTGACTTCCGCTTTGGAAGGCGGTTTGGTTTTGGCAAGCCTGCCAGCCGTTGTCGCTTTGGGGAGCGCCTTTTGGTTGCGTGAGCGCTTGGCGCGCCCACAATGGATCGCGGTTTTACTGGCGGCTTTCGGCATGGCGGCGATGACTTTTGCGCGCAGCGCCGGCGATGCGGCGGGTTCCATGCTCGGCAACGCCTTGATCTTCGGCGGTGTGGTGGGGGAGGCGCTTTATGTGCTGCTGGCCCGCCGCATCTCGGGCCGTGTTGGCGTAATTACCGCAAGCCTTTGGATGCAAATCTTCTCGGCGCTGATGCTGGCACCCTTTGCCCTGCCCGATATTGGCAGCATCGCCGCACTGGCGGATCCGGGCTTGGCGGGCTTGCTGGTGTTCCATAGCGTGACAGCAAGTGTGTTGTGCCTACTGCTTTGGTATGCCGGTTTGCAGCGTGTTGGCGCTGGTATCGCTGGCATTTTCACGGCCTTCCTGCCGGCCACCGCCGCGCTTGTGGCGGTAGTAATTTTGCGGGAGGCCTTCACCGCTTCCCACGCTATTGGCTTTGCGCTGATGATGCTTAGTGTCTTGATTGCCACCTGGCCGCGAAGGGGTAGCGCATGAGGCCGTGGTTTACTGAAAGCTTGGGCGGTTTTCGCCGCCAAAGTCCGGCACAAATCGCCGCATCATTGGCTTACAAAAACGCCGACCGCTTCGCCGCGCTTGAAGTGAAGCAGCGCGATTCCTGGGAACAAAGCGCGGCGCTGCTGCAAGACGCCTTGGCCGGTGGCGATGATGCCTGGCACATCTTCATGGAATGCGATTTGCTACGCCTGGAAAAACGCGCGGATGTCATTCTGCTTACGGACCGCGCGATTTTCGTGCTGGAATTCAAGATGGGCACGCAGAAGCCGGATCTGGCTGATCTGCGCCAGACTGATAATTACGCCATGGATTTGCATGATTTCCATGCCGGCAGTCGCGGCGTGCCGATCATTCCTGTGCTGATAGCCCCAAGCTTGCCACAGCGTGATCTGGAATTACCGCTATTCTGGCACGGGGTAGTGCCGGTGATGGTGGCCAATGGCACCATGCTCCGCGATATTGTGGCGCGGGCGCAGGCCGCCATCGCGCCCCCAGCCACGCGGATTGATCCCGAAGCCTGGGCGCGTGCTGCCTATCGCCCCGTCCCAACGGTCTTGGAAGCAGCGCGGCTTTTGTATCGCCGCAATGCGGTGCCGGATATCGGCGCGACCCGCGCGGATGCACATAACTTGACGCGCACAACCAATGCCATTGCGAGCGTGATTGATCGAGCACGTGCGGAATGCGGGCGTTACGTGGTTTTTGTCACGGGCATTCCGGGCGCAGGCAAGACGCTATGCGGCCTTAATCTAGTATTCGGCGCCTTGCGTGAACACGGCGCAGCCTTTCTTTCCGGCAATGTCCCCCTGGTGACGGTGCTGCGTGAGGCCTTGGCGCGTGACGCTGCGCCCAAAGGTGGTCAGGCCCTTGATGCAGCCAAAAGGGCCGCGCGCACGGCGCTGCAAAATGTGCATCGCTTTCTGGAACATCACGTGATCAATGCCACGGAAACTCCCGAAGCGCGCATCATCGTCTTCGACGAAGCGCAACGCGCCTGGGATGAGGCGCAGGCAACGCGCGATGGCCAGCGCCGCAAAAGCCATCTGACCAAAAGCGAACCCGCGCATACCCTGGAAATCATGGCGCGGCATGAAGGCTGGGCCGTGATTGTTGCGCTGATCGGCAATGGCCAGGAAATCAATACCGGAGAGGCGGGTCTCGCCGAATGGGGCCGCGTGATCGCGGCCACTGATGGCTGGCGCGCCGTTGCGGCATTGCGCAGCGTGACCACGACAGACCCAGCACAAAGGCTGGCCGAAGGCGCGCCGGATTGGCTTTCCTTTGATGATGATCTTGATCTGAGAACGCCCATTCGTAGCCTGCGGACCAATCGTGGCACAGAATGGGTGGATGCGGTGCTGCGTGGTGATGCACCCGCCGCGCGCGCCATTGCGGAAGCCACGCCCGAGCTACCCTATTTCATCACGCGCGACCCGGTCGCCTGGCGTTTGGCCTTACGGGCGCGCACCCGTGGTTTGCGCCGCGCCGGGTTGGTTGCTTCTGCCGGAGCGCGCCGATTGCGTGCCGAGGGGCTTGGCGTACAGGTGCCAGATATTGCCGATTGGTTCCTGAAGCGCTGGCCCGATATCCGATCCTCAGAAGCGCTTGAAACCTTCGCCACCGAATATGATTGCCAGGGTTTGGAATTGGATGCGGTGGGCCTGGCTTGGGGCGGGGATTTTCGCCGCTACGCCGGCCAATGGCAGGCGCGGCGCTTTGTTGGCGATCATTGGCAGATTGTGCGCAGCGCCGAGGAGCAGCGCTATATCCTCAACACCTATCGCGTGCTGCTGACGCGCGCGCGGTATGAGACGATTATCTGGGTTCCGCCGGGATCGGGCAAGGATGACCCTTTCCAAGATGCCACACGCCCCGCCGCCGAAATGGATGCCATCGCCGAATTTCTGCTTGCCGCAGGCGCGCGGGCGTTAGAGAGTTTTCCAGTCAATGCCGAAACATCGCCTGTTCTGGCGCAGCTTTTATGAGGGCCGTCATGCGTGCGCTGCTGCTGTTCTTCCTAGTCATTCTGGCTGTTCCGGCGACAGCGCAGGAAATCAAGCTCGCCAGTTGGAATATCGCCTGGCTCACCACCAAGCCTTCCGGCCATCCTGATCTGCCGCGTGACCTGACCACCAGGAGCGAACAGGATTTCGCCCGGCTACGCGCTTATGCTGAGCGGCTGGCGCCGGATGTGGTTGCCTTGCAGGAAGTGGATGGCCCGCTTGCCGCCGCGCGCGTTTTTGATGCGACAGCCTATGACTTCCATTTCCCGGCGGAAAACGATGTCCAGCGATCAGGCTTCGCCTGGCGCAAGGGGCTGCAGGTCACGCGCAACCCTGACCTGATGGCGCTTGATTTGCGCCCGACGGCGCGGCGTTCGCTCAGGCGCGGCGCCGATATCACGCTGCATGGCGCCAACGGCGCGCGGTTGCGCCTGCTTTCGATTCATCTCGATGGCGGCTGCGCGCAGGGTTCTATCCGTCAGCCCAATAGCAGCGATTGCCAAAACCTTGGCCAACAGGCGCAGATCTTGGCGGAATGGATCACCGAAAGGCGGCGCGAAAATACACCCTTTGTCATCCTTGGTGATTTCAATCGGCGCTTTTCGCGTGAGGATGATATGCTGGCACTGCTCAACGCCGCATCCCCCATGCGGCGTGCGACAGAGGGTTTTTCCAACCCCTGCTGGTCACGGGACGGCCAGGGAAGGCCCTTCATTGATCATATCCTGCTTGGTCTGCGCGCTGCGGATTGGTTGGTGAAAGATAGTTTTCGCGTGTTTTCCTATAATGAACGCGATCCCGCGATGCGGGATGTGATCAGCGATCATTGCCCGATCAGCGTCAGGCTGCACCTGCCCTGAAGTGCCCTATGGGCGGGGCGGGGCGTCCATGCCATGCTGCGCCCTATGTCCCTTTTCGCGCGCATTACCCTGCCATTGGCGGCGGTGAATTTCATCAATCAGGCCAATCGCTCTCTGGTGGCGGTAATTGGGCCGTTGCTGGCGCTTGAATTTGGCCTGACCGCGGC
>CAIMVB010000278.1 GCA_903844785.1 uncultured Rhodospirillales bacterium
ACCCGAATGGCGCGGCCAACAGCGGGACCGCCCGCAGCGTGAACAAGGGCGGCGCGGCCCGCGGCCAATGTTGCTCGGTTCAGGGTCCGGTTTCATCATTGAACCTTCGGGTATCATCGTCACCAACGCGCATGTCCTTGGAGATGCCGCGAATGTGACAGTCGCTTTGCAGGATGGGTCGGATTATCCAGCCACCATCATTGGCCTTGATGAATTGACCGATATCGCGCTTTTGAAAATCGAACCGCGCGCGCCCCTGGCTGCCGTATCCCTTGGCCATTCGCGGCAGATGCGTGTTGGGCAATGGGTGATGGCAGCGGGCAATCCCTTCGGGCTTGGTGGTTCCGTAAGTTCTGGGATTGTCTCAGCCATTGGGCGCGACATTCGCCTTGGTCCCTTTGATGATTTCATCCAGACCGATGCGCCGATCAATCCAGGCAATTCCGGCGGGCCGTTATTCAATATGGCCGGAGAGGTGATTGGCATCACAACGCTGATCTTCTCCCCAAGCGGGGCATCCGCCGGGATTGGCTTTGCCGTGCCATCCGATCTCGCGCGCCCGGTGATTGAACAATTACTGCGTGGCGGGCGGGTTGAACGTGGCTGGCTTGGTGTGGCGGTGGGCGATGTGGAAAGCCCGCCGGGCCGCCCGCCCCGCGCAGGCGCGCAGGTGCTGGGCGTTGAACGTGGCAGCCCTGCTGCACGGTCTGGGCTGCGCCAGGGGGATGTTATTACCTCGGTCGATGGAGCCAGAATTAACAATAATCGGGAATTGGTGCGCGGCATTTCCGCCGTTCCGCCCGGGCAGAACGTGAAGCTTTCCTTGGTGCGGGAAGGGCGGCTTGTTGAAATCACCATCCAGGTAGGTCGCCGACCCAGCCCAGGCTAAGCTAATTTTTTGAATAATTCGACGAAGAGGCGTAGCGTGACGGTGCCGAGGAGTCTGATTGGTTTCTGGAGTTAGCCTGCCATGCAAATCCTGCTTGTCGAGGATGATGCGGAAGTTGCCCGTTTTGTAAAAAAGGGCCTGCAAGAGGCCGGACATATTGTTGAACATGTCGCCAATGGGCGGGATGGGCTGTTCATGGCCGCGTCCGAGCCCTTCGATCTGCTGATCCTGGACCGCATGTTGCCGGGTGGCGTGGATGGATTGCGCATTGTGGAAACGCTGCGCGGCCAAGGCAACAAGACCCCGGTATTGTTCCTGACCGCGCTTGGTGCAGTGGATGAAAGGGTGAAGGGGCTAAAGGCAGGCGGTGATGATTACCTGGTCAAGCCCTTTGCCTTTGCCGAATTGCTTGCGCGGATAGAAGCGCTCGCGCGCCGCCCTGCCATGGAAGTGCCAGCCACGCGGCTTGCGGTCGCTGATCTTGAAATGGATTTGCTTTCACGCACCGTGACACGCGGCGGGCGGCGGATTGAAGTGCAACCGCGCGAGTTTCGCTTACTTGAACATCTGATGCGCCATATGGGCCAGGTGGTCACGCGCACCATGCTGCTTGAAAAGGTGTGGGATTACCATTTCGACCCACAAACCAATGTGATTGATGTGCATGTCTCCCGCCTCCGGCAGAAGGTGGATAAGGGCTTTGATGTGCCGCTGATCCATACCGTACGCAATGCGGGCTATATGATCCGCGCTGACGCCTGAGATTTCATGACCGCGCCGGCTGAGGAGAATGGCGGCTGGCGCGATCTTGGCGCCTATCTCAAAAGCGCGGGGTTCCGCTTCGCTACGCTGTTTGCCGTGCTTTTCCTGGCGGCGATGGTTGGTTTCGCGTTTATGCTCTGGTGGGGCACGGCGGGCACGCTCTCGCGCCAGATAGATGATGCAATACGCGCGGATGCGCTTGGCTTGCAGGAAGCCTGGCGCAGCGGAGGTACGGCAGCGGTTGTTGATGCCATCGGCGAAAGGCTTGCCGTGGATATTGATGATCACGCCATTTATCTTCTGGCGGATAGTGCGGGGCTTCGGATTGGTGGAAATTTGGACCGCTGGCCAGCTGTGGCCCAGGCTTCCTGGTCCTGGTCTGCCGATACGGTGCGCCGCGATGGTGTGGCCGTACCTGCCCGGATGCATCATGTGCCGCTTGGTCAGGGGCACCGGTTACTGGTGGGGCGCGACGCGACGGATCGCGAAAAACTCCGAACGCTGCTTTCTGAGGCTTTGTTATGGTCTTTCGCGGTTGCTGTAGCCTTTGCCATTGCCGGCGCTGCGGCACTGCGCCGCGCCTTGGGCGAAAGGCTGCGGGCTGCATCCATGACCGCGGGCGCCATTGCAGCAGGTGATCTTACCCGGCGCGTGCCACTTTCAGCGCAACGCGATGAATTCGACCAATTGGGCGCCAGCATGAATGCCATGCTCGATCGGATTGATCAGTTGATGGTGGGCATAAAGGGGGTTTCCGATTCCATCGCGCATGATTTGCGCACGCCAATCGCACGCGCACGGATGCGGCTCGAGAACGCGCTAATGAGCGCCCCTGATGAGGAAACCCTGCGCGCCGCGATGGAAACCACCGTTGCTGACCTGGATGGTATCAGCCGCGTCTTCCAGGCTCTGCTCCGCATTGCGGAGGCTGAGGCCGGGGCACGCCGCGCGGCCTTCGCACCCTTTGATCTGGCCCAGGTGCTGGCGGATGCGGCAGAGGTTTATGGCGCTTTGGCCGAAGAACGCGGCCAACATCTGCAAACATCCTGGCCCGACAAGCTTGAGATGGTGGGCGACCGTGACATGGTGCTGCAGGCCATCGCCAATCTTTTGGACAATGCGGTGAAATTCACGCCCCAAGGCGGCACGATCCGCCTGAACGCCAGCGCCCCCGCACGCGACAGGCGTGAGATCAGCGTGTGTGATGAAGGCCCAGGCTTGGCGCCTGAGGATCGGGCCCGCGCAGGAGAGCGGTTTTTTCGGGCCGATCCTTCGCGCGCCCTGCCTGGTTCTGGGCTGGGGCTTTCCCTGGTGAAGGCGGTGGCGGCCCTGCATGGCGGGGGCTTGCGCCTTGGGGATGCCCAAGCTGGGGCCGAAAGGACAGGGTTGGAAGCACGGCTGATCCTAAGTTCTCGTGCATGACGCAGGCTTCATGAGCCCGAAATCACCCGGCAGGGTGTGACCTTTTATCAAGGCATCATGGCCTGGGTCTTTGCCCTTCTGCTTTTGTTTGCCCCCTCAGTTTCGGCGGAACATGCCGCGCCGAGGCTGATGTCCGATTCCCCAGAATATTGCGCTGAGCTTTTGGGCCGGTTTGCCGCCCTTGGCCCACAAGTCTCAAGCCAATCCCGCGCCCTGGCTGAGGAGGGGCGGAAGCTCTGCCTTGAAGGACAGTCGCGGAGTGGCATCGCCAAGCTTCGTCGCGCGCTGAAGGAAGCGCAGCGCGAGGAATAACGACGCTTTGGGCCTGGCGCGTTCCGTGGCACAAACACATCGTCTTTGAATGGGGTGCGTTTGGCTACCATCATGAATTCGTCTGCCGAGCGCGAAGCTGACCATCGCAGCACAACCCGCATCGCCCTATCCGGCACCGCTGCCACCTGCACCGGAATCGGGCTCGCGCGGTTTGCTTATGTGCCGCTTTTCCCGGCCATGGTTTCAGCTGGTTGGGTAGATGGCGCGGAAGCTGGCTTGCTCGGCGCGCTTAATCTCACGGGGTATCTATTGGGTGTTGGCGCGGCGCGGGCTGTGGCGCGGCGCATCACTGTGCCGCGTGCACTGGATTTGGGCATGGCGCTGGCGGTGCTGGCCTTTGCTGCTTGCGCTTGGCATGGCGGCTTGGCTTGGCTTGGCTTCTGGCGCTGCATGGCCGGGATTTCTGGCGGGATGCTGATGGGGCTCGCTGGGCCTTCCGTGCAGGCGGTGACGCCCCCGGAACGCCGGGGCCGCGCCGGGGGCATGGTGCTGTTTGGTGTGGGCGGCGGCATTACGCTTGGTGCGCTGCTGGTGCCGCTTTTGCTGCAAGGCGGGGTGGCGATGGCTTGGCTGGGGCTCGCGATGATGGCCCTGCTGCTTTGGTTGGTCATGCGGCCTTATTGGCCGCGCCCGCCCGTGGCCGAAACCGCACCGGAAGGCCGCGCCCCGCCGGCTTATGGCATTATCATGGCCTATGCGCTGTCAGGCGCGGGGCTTGTGCCGCCCATGCTTTATCTTTCGGACCTAGCCGCGCGGGGCAGGGGGCTTGGCGTGGAATTGGGCGCTGGCATGTGGGTGCTGTTTGGCCTTGGTTGCATCAGCGGCGCTTTGCTTGGTGGCCGCGCGGTGGATCGCTGGGGCGGGAGATGCGCCATTTTCATCTGGATGGTGATTCAGACGGTGGCTTTGGCACTCGCCTTGCCTCAAGCGCTTTGGGTGCTGGTGCCGCTTGGGCTGGTTTCTGGCCTGGCGGCGCTTGGCATCACCACGGTAGCGCTGGCTGCCGCGCGGGAGAGGGCGGGTCCCCTGGCCGGCGTGATCTGGGTGCGCGTGACAGCGGGGTTTGCGATTGCTCAGGCTATCGCGGGCTTTGCCCTGGCAGCGCTATTCCGCGCCACTGATGAAAGCCACGCCGCGGTCTTCGCGGCGGGGCTAGTGCTGACGGTCATTGGCCTGGTGGTAGCCTGGGCCGATTGGCGCTGGCGCTGGGCGTGAGCGAGAACTAACCCCGTCCGCGCGTGACAAGGCGCCCTGGCTTTTCACCCGTCGCACCTTTGCCGGCGACAAATGTGGAAATGCCATTGGCCCAGACTTCATCAATCCCCGCGCTCTCCTGCTTCGGGTTTTCGAAAGTGGCGCGGTCAATCACCGTATCCGGGTCGAACATCACCAGATCAGCATAGGCGCCTTCGCGGATCACGCCGCGATCTACCATACCGAATACCGCTGCCGGACGCCCGGTCATTTTATGGACGGCAGTCTCCAGGCTGAAGAGGCGCAATTCCCGCGCGTAAAGGCCAAGCACACGCGGGAAAGTGCCCCAAAGCCGCGGATGCGGATGCGCGTCATGCGGGATACCATCCGAGCCAATCACCGACATGGGATGCGCCATGATGCGGCGCACATCGGCTTCATCCATCTGGAAGGTGATTTGCCCTGCCGGCAGCAGGCGCTCAGCGGCCATGCGGATATCCGTATTCCAGCCGCGCGCAATGTCAGACAAATACTTGCCGGCCATTTCCGGATGCGGAATGGACCAGGTGATCATCACCTTCACATCATCACGCAGCCGATCCGGCATCAGCACGGTGGACCCCGCCGGATAGGGATAGACATCGAAGCAGACCTCTTGGGACTGCGCGTAAGCGTCAATCAGCGCTAGCGTCTGGTTCGAGCGCCCGTAATTTTCCGGCATCGAGCATTTATGGTGGCTGATCCAGACCGGGCAGCCGACACGATCACCGATCTTCAGCGTTTCTTCGATGGAAGCGCAAACGCGGTCAGCCTCATCACGCATATGCGTGACGTAAATGCCGCCATAAGCGCGCAGCGGTTCAGCCACCGCAATCACTTCTTCCGTGGTGGCGTGCATATTGAGCGGATAATAGAGCCCCGTCGAAAAGCCCGAAGCGCCTTCTGCGAGGGATTGCTTCACGCGCAGCCGCATGCGTTCAATTTCGCCATCATTGGCAACGCGCATCACATCGCCATCCATGGCTTCCACGCGCATGGTCTGGTGGCCGACCAGCGCATAGGTATTCACTTCAGAACCCTGCTTTTTCAGCTCATGCGCGTAATCGCCGAAACTATCAAAGCGCCACCAGCCATCTTCGCCAATCAGATCAAGCGGCGGCGGCGGGCGCTTGGAAAACCGCGCGGGGGAGAGGCTGACGCCGCAATTGCCAACCACCACGGTGGTGACCCCCTGGCTGATTTTGCAGGTCATGCAGGCAGGCCCGCATAGCACGGCGCGGTCATCATGGGTGTGGCTATCAATGAAGCCCGGCGCCACGGCCTTGCCGTCGGCCATCACTTCACGATCCGCGCTGGCCCCGCCCAGATCGCCCACCGCTACGATGCGATCCCCCGAAACACCAATATCACCCCGCCGGCTTGGCGCGCCTGTGCCATCAATGATGGTCGCATCGCGGATGATCAGATCGCAGCGGAGAGCCATGGGAATACCTCGGGATCGGTGATGAAAGATGCACGATCATGGCGCAGGCCCTGGGCGGGTGGAACCCCCCAACTTCTATAATTCAGCCTTTGCTTGCCAATACGCAAAAGAACATCAGCCGGCCCAACCATTTGGCCCCTTCGTCAATGGCCGCCCAAGACCATGGCCTGTTCTGACCCAAGCAGAATTTCAGCGATGCGGATAACATCTGGCCGCTGCAGCCCGCCCCCATCCAGGGCATTCAGCGTGGCCTTGAGCCTTTGTTTATAGAGACGCTCCAATTCATCGAAGCCATCGACTATCCCGGCGCGACGCCCCGCCATTTCAATCCGCCGCAGTGCGCGTGCCAGATGTTCAATATTCACCACAATGGCGGCGCGGTGCTTGGCATTGGGGTTCTGCAGCGCAGGTAACAATTGCCGTTCCACCATGTGGCGCGCCGCAGCCTCACTCGCCTTGCCAATTTGGTTCAATAACGGGCTGATGATGCTGCGCCGGTCAGTCTGGCGGCCGGGCGGCGCGGTTTCCAATTCCTTGAGCAGGGAGACCATTTCCTCTGCCATATGGGCGGCGCGCACGGGGTCTTCCGTGGGCAGGCTAAGCGTTGGTGCCGCTGCCAGATCATCAAGCTTTTCATCGGCAATACTGCCGGCAATGGGCGAAAGCCGCGCGGCGGTTTTGATCACCGAACCCGGGCTTTGTGCCCGGTCCAACAGGCTTGCCAAGGCAATGCTGAAAACGGCTTGGCCTTCCTGCGCTGGGCCCTTCAGCGCGGCGGTTACCAATTCGGTCGAAGGGCCAGAAAAAGCTGCAAGTTTTGCTTCCCAGATCCCCTCTGCATGCCGCCAAATACCTGTGGCGAGCATCAGTAATTCAGAGCATTGATTCGCATCCAGCCCGATGCTCGGCAAGGCTTCCTGAAGCCTGAGTCCGGGGGTAAGCCGCGCGGCCTCAGCCCAAAGCCGACGCCCAACCTGATCAACCTTTAGAACGTCAAAGAAGTTTTGTCCCCCAAGATTGGCGTTGATTTCTTCTGCCTCCGGACCCATCGCCCTGCGAAGTGCTTCTGCCAAAGGTGTCAAAATAATCCGTGGAAATTTACCGCTGCCGGGAGCCCATTTCTCCATTGGTACCAATGCACCATCAAAGGGCAGAAACAAAATACGCGTGAAGGTAATGGGGCGCGGCGGACGCAGCAGCTTCAATCGCGGCCTCGCTGCTTCAATGATGGGGTCAAGCATCGCGCGTGATGGCACTGCATCAAGCACCGCGACCACTTGGCGCAAGACGGTATCTGATGCTTTTGAAGCGCGTCCGGAAATACGGCTGAGGGGGTCATCCCCATGTTTCTGATCGCTATCCGGTTCAGTCAATGCACGCGTGGATTGGACCATATAGGCTTCACGCAGCTTTTGCGCTTCTGCCACAAGCGTCACCGCGTGCTCCCCCGCGATCAGGGTTTCATTGCGCGTAATATAATCAAGCGGCCTTTGACGCCGCCAATCAAAGGCTTGGCTGAGGTCTATTTTGTCAATGCGATAGGCAGAACCGCCTTGCGGAAAGCCTGGCCAGCTTTCCACTTCCTTGGGTAGGGGCGGCACAAGATGAGCCATTTCCCAGAGCGTCGCCTCACGATCGGAAGGTTCTGATTGCCGCCAAAGAGCAACCACAATTGCCCAGCCATCCAATAACCATTCCGGTCGTGCGGCGCGGGCGATCACCGGTTGCTTGTCACGATGCCAAGCGCGGATCAGCAGCGTGGAATCGCCCAGCACACGATCAAGTTCCGCCACCGCAGCTTCGGCGCAACTGAGGGTAAGAACTGCCTTACGCAGTACCCATTCGGCCTTGAGCCCACGCGGGCTGCCCCGGCGCGGCGCGGTCCAATGGTCCAGTTCCTTCACAAAGGCGCGGAAATCGATCAGCGCT
>CAIMVB010000279.1 GCA_903844785.1 uncultured Rhodospirillales bacterium
CCCGGAAAATGCGTTCGCTTTCCAGGATGAAGCGTTCAAAACCTGCGCTATCTTGCGGCGCTATCCGCGCAACTTCGGCCCGCGTGACGTCAAGATCTGCAGAACAGCGCATGACTTCGCCATCATCAAAGCGGATCAGATAGAAGGGATCCATCGCGCGCAGATCAATATCCTGCGCCAGATCACGCCCGGCCAGTGCCCATAGTTCATCCAGCAAATAGGGTGCGGTGATGATGGTGGGGCCAGCATCAAAGGTAAAGCCATCCTGCCGAAAAACATAGGCGCGCCCGCCTGGCGCATCGAGCTTTTCCAGAATTGTCACGCGCCAACCACGGGCACCAAGCCGCACCGCAGCGGCCAATCCACCAAAGCCGGAACCGATCACAATGGCATGCGGGCGCGGGTCTGTGGTGCTTTCCATCATGTTCGTTTCAGACTGCATATTATCCAACATGAAACACCATATTAAAGTCTCGGAAAAGGAAAACCTCCGCGCGATACGCGGAGGCCCCAAACCTTACGCAAAAAAGCAGGGCGGGATCATTCATCCCGCCCAAGCCAATTATCGCGGCGTTGCATCGGCGGAACGAAGCGGGCCTTGATTGACCTGCTTCAGTTCCGGGAAGTCACGCAGCATGGGCGCACCATTCAGCGGACGGTTCACGCCCTGGTGGCAGGTGGCGCAATTCACCTTCAGCGCATCACCCATTGCACCCAAGCGCGGGCCATGCGGGCCTTCCGCCGGGCCATTCGGATTCTGCGCCCAAAGCGGCTTCAGCGGCTCGATGTAAGACATGTTGATGTCCCGCACCATGCGGATGCCGTACCAGGCAGTTGTCTGCGCCGGCGGGCTTTGCGTCCTCCATTCAGCGAAGGACCGGCTGTTATGGCAATGGGTGCAATTCACGCCGAGCGACGTGGAGATATGCATCATCAGCCCATAGGTCCATTCCGTCGTCATGATACTCTGACTATTCCGCCCGGGCAGCGAGGTTGTGCTGATGTTGCGGATTTCCGCGTCACCAAGCAGGAAGGGCGTGAAGGGATCCGAAGGCAGAGAACTCTCACCCACCGAGGAGGCAGGATGATTCTGCCCACGCGGCGCCTGCAAGCCAGCGCGACTATTCGGTTCCGTTGACCAAACCATAGTTGGCACTGCATTACCGCGGTGGCAGGTATAGCAGGTGACACCGGTCTGCCCGACATGCGTCGCCCATTCCGAATTGATCTTATGCGTCATCTGCAACATGCGTCGGGCGACAACTTTGGTATAGACTTCGTCGGACGCCATATTCTCGACATTGTGGCAATAGCCGCAGCCCTGATTGGGCGCGATCCATTCGGTCATCACAATCATCAGGCGATTGAATTGCGCCGCGCTGAGATCACGCAGGACCTGCACATTCTCGTAGGTCTCATGCGCCTTCGGACCATCGGTTTCAGCCGCTTCAGGTGCTTCCGGTACCTGATTGGCCGCAAGCCGCGCGGGGATAGTGCGTGGGTTTTGCACATCCCCCATCGAGAGCCCGCGGAAGCCGCCTTGTGAGGACAGAACCGGTGGACGTTCAAAGGTGGTGACAAAGATCACCCCGCAAAGCAGCGCCGCTACAGCAGCGGCGATGCTAAGTGAAAACCTGCTCATCGCGGCGCTCCTTGTACGATGGAGGGATCAACAACGGGCGTCCAGGGCATGGTGTAGGCCGGCGCGAAGTGCCGATCCACGGCCCAGAGATACCAATTATCCACGACCGTGCCGGTCAGCAGAATGCCGATCCCGCCCGTGACGGGGCAAAGGAAGGCAAACCACCAAGCCCAGCGGTGGATGCTTTCGAAAGTGGCGTTGAAGCCCATGGTCCAGCGCCAGAACAACCCACCACGTTCCGCCGCCGTGCCACGATCAAGCGTCTGTTCAATTTCACGCTCACCACCATAGCGGCCGAGGGCCAGAATGGTCGCGGCATGCATCGCAAAGAGCAGCACTGAACCGTAGAGGAAGACGATCGAAAGCGCATGGAAGGGATTGTAGAAAAGATTGCCGTAGCGGATTGAGAAAGCCGCCGTCCAGTCCAGATGCGGGAAGATGCCGAAGGGTACTGCTTCGCTCCAGCTTCCCATGGCAACCGGGCGAATAAAGCCCAGCACCAGGTACAGCCAGATGGCGCCAGCAAAAGCCCAAGCCACATGCGTGCCCATGCCAAGCTCACGTGCGCGGCGATAGGTACGCACCCACCAGAGGAGCATGGAAAGCGTCAGGAAGAAGCCGGCCACAATCCACCAGCCGCCCTTGTTCAGGGGCGGAATGCGCAAGCCATATTCCGGCGGCGGCGGTTCAAGCGCCAGCCAGAAAAGCTGACGGATGAATTCGCTCAGGTTCCAATTCACCGAGGCCAACATATTGAGCCCGATGATCTCAAAGGCGATGAAGCCAAAGAGAAGCGAGAGCATGCCAAGGTAACCAAGATAGAAAGGACCTATCTGTGCGTCACCAAGGCGCCCGAAAAGATGCACCTCACTTGGTGTGCCTTCGCGCGGTGAATTATCCGCCGGCAGCGGCACACCAGGGTAAGGCGCTGGGCCACGCACCTGTATCCGGGTGAAGATATTCTGATATTCGGCCATGGGATTTTTCCCTCCCCTCGCCTAGCGCCAAATCGGCAGGTTAAGCCACCAGCCCCACCATTCGGGCCAGCCGCGGGTCCAGAACGGACCACTGATCACGATGCAGATCGCACTCCAAATCCCGGCTGACAGGGCAAGGAAAAGACCCAAGCGATGGATACCAAGCGTGCCGATCGAATAACCGATCAGATCACGGAAGAAGGTATTCTCATGCTCGGCGGTCTTCACCGGTTCACCTTCCGGCGGATTAAGCGCCGACAGAACCAATGCACCATGCAGCGACAGCGCAAGCACCGTGGTGAAGAAGAAGGTCACCGCGATCATATGCGCTGGGTTGTAATGGAAGTGCAGATATTGATAGCCGACATTGGACACCCAATCGAGGTGACTCCAAATGCCATAGGGGAAACCATGTCCCCATGCGCCCATCAACACCGGCCGGATCACGACCAGCGTGAAATAGGCGAAAACCGCAACACCATAGGCAATGGGAATGTGATACCCCATACCCAGCTTGCGTGAAATTTCTGCCTGCCGCAGCGCCCAGGAAACGAAAGCGCCCAAGGCACAGATGGTGATCATCTGCCACAGCCCACCTTCGCGCATGGGCGCCAGGCGTAAGCCGTATTTGAGATCCGGCGGCGCGATATTGATCAGCCAGGGATTCCATGTCCCGCCAATCGCCGCGCCGTAGAGGATCAGGGCGGTTCCGACAAAGCTGAAAAACGCGCAGGTCACGCCAAAGAAACCAACGTAGAAAGGCCCTATCCAGAAATCGAACAGGTCACCCCCTATTATGGTTCCGCCGCGGACGCGGTATTTCCGCTCAAAACTTAACATCGCCATCGCTTGATGCTCCTCTCCCGACGGGGGCTTTGCCCGTCTGGCGGTCCCTCATGATGTTTTGTGCGGGCGAGGCAGTTTCGGCTGCCTCGCCCAATTCGCTGAAGCGCGGCCAAGGCCGCGCCCCGTGCTTAACCACCCAGCTTTTGGCCGGGGGTATACGTCGGCGCTGTTGCGCACCAACCAAGATGATCGCAGTAACGCGGCGAGCTCAGAACAGCGAAGTGAATCACTGCTGCGATCGCCACCACACCAGCCGCGCCGAGAAACCCGACACGACGAGCGTCAATCACCATCCACATTTTATGCATATCGAACATTCTCCTTTCCTTCGCTCCAGATCTCAGGAATTTCCCTCAACCCGGAACATCCTTCAGAAGAAACGCCAGTCGGGCGGAACCACTTGTCCAGTATAGACAAGCGGACGCCACAACCAGACGAGAATATGCGCACCCATGGAAGCGAAGATCGAGAAAGCCCATCCCTGGACCACCAAGTTGTGGACTTCCTTCGCCTGAGCTTCCGTCAGGCGCGTTTTAGTGTCGGCCATTAGCAAACCTCCGACTTGGCCTTACGGCCATTACCGCGTCCACCCGCGCGGCAGGGACGGCAGAGGCGGAAGTCCGCCCAAGCCTTCTTATCCTCGGAGACGTCCCGACAGCGGTGACCGCGGTCCGTTCGCAGACAAGATTCGGAATGGCGAAGGGGCGTCATGCCATGACCTCCGCCAAAGTCTTTTGGACGCGCTCAGCCGTCACGCGCGGCTCCGCCGCATCGCGCGCGGCGCGTTCAACCTGTTCACGCAACCGCTTGGCTGCGGAAATGCGCAGCAGGAAGGGTTCCTGCTCCACTCGTTCATCCAGAATTGCGACCGCCGCCGCATCCCAGGGTTCGGCAGCGCGCACCGGTGTTGGTTCAACGCGGTCGAGATCAGTGCCGAGCGGCAGGATATGAAACAGCGCGTCAAACAACGCGTTGCAATATTCCTGGATGATATAGGTAGCACCGGCATAGCCCATGAAAGGCGTGCCGGTTGCACGGCGGATGATGGCGCCGGGGAAACTCGCTGGAATATACATGGCGCGGCTTTTGATTTCCGCCGCATACATACGTTCATTATACGAACCGAACAGCACCAAAGGCGGGGTCTTGCGCAAGGCGTCGCGCACGGCTGCGTTATCTGGCTTCTGCCCCGCCATGCGCGAAAACGCGAAGGCGCAAGGAATGCCCATTTCATCATGCAGAAAGCGTTGCAAGCCGCGCGCGTAGGTATCCGTTGCCACTACTGCGAAGGAAGCCGAGGCATAGAAATCCTGCGTCACGCTGCGCCACAAATCCCAAAGCGGCTTCACCGTGGTGTGCTTTTCACGTTCGATGAAAGGTTCCGGGTCAAGCCCGGTTAATTCACCAAGCTTGCGCAGAAAATTCGTCGTCGCAAAAAGCCCAATTGGTGCCTGCAGATAAGGCCGTTCAAGTTCTTCACAAAGCTTGCGCCCAAATTCGCGATACATGCAGATATTCACATCCGCATCAGGCAGCTTCGCGATATCTTCCACATGGCTGCCCAGGGGGAAGACCAGATTGATCTCACAGCCAATACCTTCGACCAGGCGGCGAATCTCGGCCAAGTCGGATGGCATATTAAAGGTGCCATAGATTGGGCCGATGATATTCACGCGCGGCTTTTCGCCTTCCTTGCGCGTGCGTGGCTTCGGCTTGCGGCCGCGAGAGCCAAATTCACTCCAAAGCCACATGATGGCGCGGTCCGCGGCCTGCCACTGATCCTCATCAATCGTGCGGCAGATGAAGCGCTGCAGATTGCTACCTTGCGGTGTCACGCCGCCGCCAATCATCTCGGCGATGGAACCCGTAACAACCACGGCCGGCAATTCCGCATCTTGCGTCGCCGCCGCACGCTTCAATGCGCCTTCGGTGCCGTTCTGGGAGAGTGAATCCTCATCCAACCCAGTCACCACAATCGGCAATTCATGCGGCGGCAGCGCATCCGTGTAATGCAACACCGCCGTGACCGGCAGGTTTTCGCAGCCCACCGGCCCATCAATCACCACGCGCAGTCCACGCACTGCCGAGAAAGCATAGATCGCCCCCCAGTAGCCGCCGGCGCGATCATGATCGAGAACGAGCATGCTCAGGTCCCCACCGCTTCTTCGGCCTTGGCCTTGGCAGCGCGCAGCTTGCGCTGACGTTCGCGAAAACCAGGTGGATCGCTCGGCTTGTCACGGAAGCCATAGCCGGCGCCATCAGGCGTACCGACGCCTTCAAAGAAGGACACCATGCGCGAAAAACGTTCGCGCCCATTGGTCTGCGCTGCGACAATACCCGCCATGGAAGCCGCACCCGCAGGGCCAAACAGCGGCCGGGCGGAAACCATATTCGTGAAATAAAGCGCGGGCGTCCCCATTTCCTTGGCTTTCTGCACCAAGGGTGTTGTGCCAAGCGCCAGATCAGGCCGCGCTTCCTTCATGGCGGCGATGTCTTGTTCAAGGCTCGCGCGATACTGCACATGGCAGCCATGCGCTTCCAGCCACGCGCGATCCGCCGCACTCCATTCTGTGCGTGGCGCCGCGGTACCCACATAAGGCACTTCAGCGCCCGCTTCGATCAGCAAGCGCGCCACCAACAATTCCGAACCTTCATAGCCAGAAACGGTGATGCGCGCCTTGACAGGATTACCCGCGAGCGCCCCGCGAATAGCGGGCAGCGCGCGTGCCTTGGCGGCTTCAATCTCAGAAGGCTTTACACCAGCGGCAGCGCCAATGGCAGAAAGCCAGGCATCCGTGCCTTCCACACCAACCGGTGCGGAACCAACAACAGGCCGGCCAGCGGCGCGGAATTCGCGAATACTGGCAGTATAGAAGGGATGAACCGCGGCCACCGCCACGCTATCCAAAGCCGCGTAAAGGTCGCGCCATTCACGCGCTGGCGTTTGCGGCGCAAGGGTCAGCCCCATGGGCTGGATCAACGCACCAATTCCTGGCGGATCGGCTGGAAATAACTCGCCAATCACCGCGATGCTGCGTTGATCCAGTGCGTAATCGCGTGGCCTTGCTACCGGACCAGCCTCAGCCTCATTGCGCGCGTAGCGCAACATGGCGCCCGCCAGCACATCCTTGGCCTCTGCATGGGTCGGCACACCAAAGCCCGGCACATCAATGCCAATGACGCGCACGCCATTGATTTGCTTCGGCAGCAGTTCAAGCGGCACGCCGGAAGCTGTGGGCACACAGAGATTGGTGACGATGACCGCGTCATAATCTTCTGGCTTCGCCAGATCATGTACCGCGTCGCGAATATCTTCAAAAAGCTTACCGGTGACAAGCGTTTCCGAATTGAAGGGCACATAGCCCACCGTACGGCGCGCGCCATAGAAATGGCTGGTGAAAGTCAGCCCATAGACACAGCAAGCACTACCAGAAAGGATCGTCGCCACACGGCGCATCCGCAGCCCAACACGCAAGGACCCAAAGGCCGGGCACATGGATTGCGGCTGATCATGCGGCCCGCGCGGGTAATCAGCGGCGAGCTTATCCATCACTTCGGATTTGCCAGCAGCACGCGCGGCAGCATCCAGCGTTTCCCGCCCACCATGGCAGGCAGTGCCATCAGTAGCGGCAGCAGGCGGCGATGGAGGGGGGAGCGTGTCCATTTCGCTCAAACGCCCTCATACACCACTTCAAGCGAAGGCTTATTCAGCACTTCAGCGGCGCACATATCTTCCATGGTGGCGGGGTTCAGCACCACGCCACGGCCAACCGCTTCACCCTTGAACAGGCCAAGCAGGTTTTCCTGGCTCAAGGGCGCGGGGCGCAGCGGCGGCGCTTCCGCCACCTGAACCGCGAGTTGTTCGAATACCGAAGCCCAACGACCACCCGGCTTGCCGATGATTTCGTAATTGGCCGATTTGCGCCGGATATCCTCATCTGCCGGAATCGCGGCGAGTACGGGAATGCCCGCTTCAGCGGCGAAGGCATGGGCTTCACCCGTGCCGTCATCCTTGTTGATGACCATGCCCGCCACGCCAACATTGCCGCCAAGCTTGCGGAAATATTCCACCGCCGAACATACGTTATTCGCGACATAAAGTGATTGCAGGTCATTTGACCCAACCACAATCACCTTCTGGCACATATCGCGCGCAATCGGCAGACCGAAGCCGCCGCAGACAACATCGCCCAGGAAGTCGAGCAGGACGTAATCAAAATCCCATTGATGGAAGCCAAGCTTTTCCAGCAATTCGAAGCCATGGATAATGCCGCGCCCACCGCAGCCGCGCCCCACTTCCGGGCCACCCAATTCCATGGCGAAAACGCCATCGCGCTTGAAGCAGACATCTCCGATGGCAACCGCTTCACCAGCGGCTTTCTTCTTTGACGATGTTTCAATGATGGTCGGGCAGGAACGCCCACCGAATAGCAGCGACGTGGTATCGCTTTTTGGGTCGCAGCCAATCAGCAACACGCGCTTGCCCTGCTGCGCCATCATGTAGCTCAGGTTCGCTAGCGTGAAAGATTTGCCGATACCGCCCTTGCCGTAAATGGCAATGATCTGGGTTTTCTTGGCCGCCGGCGATGTTAGCACCGGATCAAGCGGCGCCGCCGCTTCCGCGCGCAGCGCATCGCGCATGCCAGTGATAGAAGGACCGTTTGGCTTCCCCGGGACAGCATTCATTGTTTGTTTCTCCAGTCCAGAACCATTTTGAGGCAGGCAGGATCTTCAAAAGCCTGACGATAGGCTTGCGGCGCGTCATCAGCCGCCACGCAATGGGTAATCAGCCCTGCCAGCGAAAGGCGGCGCGCGGCAATCAGCGCATTCACCGCATCCAGATCAGGCTGCTTCCATTCGGCAGCGATGGCGATGCGCGCTTCACGCATGAAGGCGGGCGGGAAGGTGAAGGAAAGCGGCGCGCTATAGAAACCAGCTAAAGTCACCACACCACCAGGCGCCAAGCGCGCGATCAGCGCATCCAACAGCGCAGCATCGCCGCTGACATCGCAAATCGCGCGATAATCGCGCCGCGCATCTTCGGCAGGATCGCACACCATATAGCCATGCGCGCCATCGCGCCGCGCTGCGTTGCTTTCCCACACCATCGGCGCGGGATGGCCAGCAGCGATGATGATGCGCGCCAGCAGGCGCCCAAGCACACCATGGCCAATGATCAATTCAGGAATCGCACCATGCGGCAGAACCATTGCGTGATGCGCGGTGGCGGCCAGCGCCAATAAAACCGCATCTGCACCAAGCGCGGCATCAACCGGCGTTACACGTGCCGCCGGCACCACCAAGCGCGCCGCAGCGCCACCAAAAAGCCCGCGCACATCACCAAAGCAACGCGCACCAGGCACGAAAACCGCTTCACCAAGCGCCCTACCCGCCTCCGCACCGGATTGCACGACGCGCCCCACGGATTCGTAACCGGGCACCAGCGGGTAACCCATGCCAGGAAAGGATGGCATGCGCCCGGACCAGAGAAGACGTTCCGTGCCGGTACTGATGCCACTCCAATCAATATCGACAACAACATCCTGCGCGCCGGGCGGCGTCAAAGGCAGCCGCGCCAGTGAAAGCTGTTCAGGTGCGCTTAGCAGGATGGCGAGTGTTTCCACTCCGAATCTCCCCTTGGGTTTTGTAACTCTAATGTGACGTTTGTATCTGTCAAGTTAAAATGACACAAAATTCGTCAAGCTGCCTCAGCCTGCATCACGCGCGTCAGCAAGGGCGTATCGGTTGGCAGCAGTTTGGGGGCCTGAAAGCCGGCTTCGGTCAGCATTCCAGCCAATTCATCAGGCCGGCGCGGGCGCCCGCGGCCCATGGCCAGCAGGTAAAAGCCGAAATATGCGCCCCCCATGGGTTCCGCCCCGGCAGTGCCAGCCATGGGTTCGGCAATCAGCACCCGCCCGCCCTTGGGCAGGGCCGCGCGCACGCGCCGCAGCAGGGCCTGAACCACATCATCATCATGGTCATGCAGCACCCGCACCAGGCTGATGATATCGGCACCAAGGGGGAGCGAATCCGTGGTGAAATCCCCGCCCATCGCCATGGCGCGATCCGCCAGCCCTTCCCGGGCGAAGCGCTGCCGACCCTGTTCCGCCACAGCCGGCAGGTCGAATAGCAGCAGGTCAAGACCAGGGGTGGCTTTGCCAACAGCGGTCAGAAAGGCGCCGCTGCCGCCACCCACATCCATCAGGCGCCGATGCGGGCCAAAGCGGTAAGCCGCCAGCACTTCCTGCGCCACCATGGGTTGGCTGGCCGCCATCAAGGCCGTGTAATCGGCTACCTTTTCGCCCGGCAGCGCTTCAGGCTGCTCTGCCCCGGCATAGGCCCAATACTGTGCCAAAGCCGTGCCGCCCCGCTCTCGCCTAAGCAGTTCCACGGGATCGGCCAGATCCGCGTAGAGCATGGCGTGGTGTTCCACCATGGCGGCAATCCCAGGATTGCCGATCATGGCCGCGCCCAATTCGCCAAGCGCCCAGGCGCCATCAGCACGCTGGCGCACCAGGCGGAGCGATTCGGCCGCCACCAAAAGCCGGTTCATCGCTTCTGGCGCCAAGCCGCAGCGCGCCGCCAGGGCGGCTTCGCTTGCCGGGGCTTCATGTAGGGTTTCGAACAGCTTGAGCCGCACACAAGCCGCCAGCACCTGCGAATAGACAAAGCCGGCACAGAGATCGAACAACTCCCGCGCACGGCGCCGCGCCAGCGGGCGAGTCAGGGGAAAGCGTGCGGCCCAGGCGCGAAAGCTTGGGCGGGCGGTCAGGGATTCCCGCCAGGCGGTGAAACGATCCGCCCAGGAAGGGGCTGGTTCCCGATCGGCCCCTTGCGGGGGCAGCGGCATGGCGCGCGCCATAGTTCAGGCCGCAGCCAGCTTGCGCGGCAAAAGCCGGCCCACTTCTTCCAGCATGGCCGCGCGCAACAAGGTACGACCAGGGCAGGCGGGAATCGCCTCAACGGCTGCATCGGCCAGGGTCTTCAGCCGCGCAACCGCGCCATGCAGCCCCAATTGCAACACGGCGGATGGCCGCCCCAAGGCCTTATCGCGCCCGACGGGCTTGCCGATGCTGGCTTCGTCTTCCACCGCGTCACGTAAATCATCGGCGACCTGGAAAGCCTCACCCAGCCGATCCCCCAGCAGGCGCCAGGCTTCGGCATCGGCAACACCCGCCGCGGCAGCGCCGGCAACCGATGCGGCGGCGAAAAGCGCGCCGGTTTTCTGGCGCTGATATTCGGAAAGATCGGCGCGTGGTTCACATTCCCAAGCCTGGCCGGCGACAATGCCAAAGGGCACGCCCACGCCATCGCCAATGGCATTGATCACCGGGCCAAGCCGTTCCGGCGCGCCACAGCCAGCACGTGCAACGGTTTGGAAAGCCAGCACAATCAGCCCATCCCCGGCCAGCACGGCCAAGGGTTCACCAAAGGCGCGATGCACGGAAGGCCGGCCCCGCCGCGTATCGGCATCGTCAAAACAGGGCAGGTCATCATGCACCAAGCTGGCGCAATGCAGGAGTTCGATCGCGGCGGCAGCAGCGCTGGAAAGCCTGGGCTGGTCATCGCCACAAGCGGCGGCAACAGCAAGGGTCAAGCGCGGGCGGATACGCGCCCCTTTCGGGAAAACCGCGTGGCGCATCGCGGCGGCGAGACGGGGCGGGGCACCGCTCGCCTCGGCGGAGAGCACCGCATCTGCAAGGCTGCTCTCAATACGGGCCAAGGCGTCCATGGGACCTCCCCAAGGGGTGGCGCGATCAGGTCGCGGCAGCCCTATGTAAGTTTTTTTCTACGATTTTGATTGTCCAGTTATATTGACACTTGTGTCAAGGCTTTTTACGCCCGCGCGGCAAATCGCGATTCACGATCCATGCGATCCATCAATTCCAAAGCCCAGACCAGCCTTTCGCCATAGCCAGCACCAAGCGGTGGGCCTTCTGGCGCCGGGGCGGTACGCACCGCATCCACCAAAAACCGTGTGGCCGGGGATGGCGCTTCATCCGCGCCAAATTGTTGCGCAGCCAAGGCACCGGCAGCGCGCGCCAGCAGAAACGCCTTGCGTCGGCCGGAGACCACAGCGCGGCGAGAGACGGAATCGAGACCCTGGCGTTCCACCTCTCGTCCGATTTCGGCATAGACCAAGCGCGCGGCCCCAATGCCCGGGCGGCAATCCCAAGGCAGCAGCGCAATGCCCGGCCAGGCGCGGCGATAATGCGCTTCCGCCGCGCCCAATAAGCGCGCCACAACGCGGCCCAAGGCGGGGGTGAATACTGGGTCGGCGATCAGCGCTTCAGCCGAAAGGCCTTCTTCTTCCAGCCAGGACAGCGGCAGATATACGCGGCCCGCCTTGGCATCTTCCCCGACATCGCGCGCGATATTGGTCAACTGCATGGCAAGGCCCAAATCGCAGGCGCGCGCAATGGCTTCCGGTGAACGCACGCCCATCAGCAAGGTCATCATCGCGCCGACCGTGGCCGCAACCCGCGCGGCATAGGATTCGAGCGCCGCGATATCCTCATAGAATCGGCCCTGGGCATCCCAGGCGAAGCCTTCCAGCAGTGCCGCCGGCAGCGCGCGCGGCACGCCATATTGCGCGACCACAGCCGCAAAAGCGCGATCCGCCACATGATCCCAAGGGCGCGCGGCATAGGCGCCATCAAGGCGCTGATGCAATTCAACAAGTGAACTTGCCGGATCATCGCTCATGTCAATCGCGTCATCCGCCACGCGGCAAAAGGCATAAAGCGCTGCGGCCGGCGCAGCGATACGACGCGGCAGCAGGAAGGATGCGGCGCGGAAGCTTTTGGAACCACCCGCCAATAGCTTGGTGCAGGCCGCAAGATCCTCGGCCGAAACGCCGGTCAATCCAGACATGCGAACCCCCAATGGTGATGATTGCAATTTTTTGTTTCAGTCATGATCAGCCATCCGGCGCCGGAAGCGGCGCACACCAAGCGCCACAGCAAGGGCAACAATTGGGATGGCCATGCCGGTTACCAGTTCATCACGCAGGGCGAAGCCGGATGCCACAAGGCCTTTGGCCAAATAGGCAACAAGCCCAACCACATAATAGGTGATGGCGGCAACGGAGAAACCTTCCACCGCCTGTTGCAGCCTAAGCTGCTGGCGCGCCCGCCTTTCCATGGAAGCGAGCAAGGCCTGATTCTGTCTTTCCCGCGTAATATCAACACGCGTTGAGAGAAGCTGCGTGGCGCGCGCCACACGTTGGGACAGCATTTCCTGCCTTGTGGCAACGGCCTTGCAGGTATTCATGGCTGGCGCCAGGCGACGTTCGGTAAATTCACCGAAAGTCTGCATGCCTTCCATACGCAATTCGCGCAATTCCTGGATGCGGTTGCGCACCAATTCGTAATAGGCGGCGGCAGCAGAAAAGCGGAAACGATGGCGCGATTCGCGGCTTTCCGCTTCCGCTGCCATGCGCGTCAGGCGTTGCAGCAGCAAAGGTTCATCCGCTTCCTGTGCTTCCACCAGCGCCGCGCTGATTTCCGCCAATTCGCGTTCTTGCGTGCCGATTTGCGGCGCCACTTCCTGCGCCACAGGCAGGGCCAGGAGCGCCATGATGCGATAGGTTTCCATCTCCAGCAGGCGTTGCGTGAGCCGCCCTGCCTGATAGGGCGACATGCCACCATCAAAAATCAGGAACCGGCTGAAGCCATCGCCATGGATGCGGAAATCCGTGAAGGCATGCGCCTGGCCACCCGCCAAAGGCCCACCTACCAGCATATGATCACGAAAATAGCGCCGCGAGATTTCGCTGATGGCAAGTGGCACTTCTTTTGAAGCAAGCAGCGAGACATGCGCGGCGGCAATCACCTGACCGGGCAGTGATTTCAGCCAATCCGCTGGTAGCGCATGAATGGCTGCCGCACCAAAGGGCTCAGGCTCCTCCCCCGCCACAACCACCATGAAGCGGCTGAATTCACCATGCCTTTCCCATTTCAGGCGAAAGGGCCCGAAATCCGCGCTGTAATGATTGGCCCCAGGCGCCGGGGGCGGCACGGAAAAACGCTGCGCCAAGGCACACAGCGCTGTCCAGGGCGCGTCCCGTGCTTCATCGGCATTTGGCAAAAGCGCAAGTTGCGAAACCCTGCAGGG
>CAIMVB010000280.1 GCA_903844785.1 uncultured Rhodospirillales bacterium
CCCTCGGCGGAGCCCCAGCGCGTGCCGGGGCCGAGCTTCTCATCAAAGCCACCAAGCGCCAGCACCAGGCGGCGCGGCAGGAACAGGTTGAATTCAATCACGCTGGTCCAGACATTGGTCAGGTCAATCGCGCCCGAGGCGGCACGCCAGCGGCCAGACCCAAGCCCGCCTTCCGGCGATGCCGCTGGCCCTGTCAGCACACCAAGCGTTGGGTTGGCGTGGAAGGCCGCATCTACCCGCGCCAATACGCCCTCCGGATAAAGGCAATCATCATCAGGGAAGGTGACGATCTCACCTTGTGCGGCGCGCAGCCCAAGATTGCGCGCGTGATTGGCATTGCGGATGCTGGAACGCAGATGGGTCAGGCGCAGACGCGGCGCATAAGGCGCCAATACCGGCGCCACCCGATCATCCGCATTTTGATCCACGATGATGACTTCAAGATCATCGCGGCCCTGCGCCAGCAGGCTTTCCAGCAATTCGCCGATTTCGCGGCTGCGGCCAAGGGTTGCGACAATCAGCGAAAACCTCATGCCGCAACAATCCCAAGCGCTTCATCCACTACGCGGCGGAAGTGCTGGCGGAAATGCGCGGCGCTGAAGCGTTCTGCATTGGCGCGGCAATCTTCTGGCCGGATCGCATTTGGCATGGCCTCAAAGCGTTCCACTGCGGCGATCAAGCTTTCAGTGCTTTGGTGCTGGAAGAAAAGCCCGGTTGGGTGCGCATCGGGCGGCGCAATCACGATATCGCGCGCCCCACCGCGGCCATAGGCAATCACCGGCGTGCCGCAGGCTTGCGCTTCCACGGTGGCGATGCCGAAATCTTCTTCCGCCGCAAAAACAGCAGCGCGGGCGCCTTGGGTCAGCGCAATCAGTTCGGCGCGCGGCAGGCGGCCCTTGAAGGTGATATTGGGCGCGTCACCGGCGGCGGCGCGCGCCTGCGCCTCATTCGGGCCATCGCCCACAATGATCAGCTTGCGATTCGGCATGGCGCGAAAGGCGGCGGCAATCAGGTCAACGCGCTTATAGGGCACGATGCGCGACGCAATCAGATAGTAATCGCCCTTGCTGCCCGAAGGCGTGAAGCTTTCAATATCCACCGGCGGGTGCAACACCCGCGCATCGCGCCGCCAGGTTTTTTGGATGCGTTCCGCGATATAGCTTGAATTGGCAAGCACGATATCGGGGTTGAGCGCACTTGCCCGGTCCCAAAGCCGCATGCGGTGCAACAACCAGCGCGTATAGGCGCCCTTCACGCCGCGCGTGAGCCCTGCTTCGCGCAGATATTGATGCTGCAAATCCCAGGCATAACGCATGGGGCTATGCACATAGGAAATATGAAGCTGTCCCGGCCCGGTCAGCACGCCTTTCGCGACCGCATGGGAGGATGAAATCACGACATCATAGTCCGAAAGATCAAGCTGTTCGATGGCCAGTGGCATCAGCCCAAGAAATTTGCGGAAATGCTTGCGGGCAAAAGGCATGCGCTGGATGAAGCTGGTGGTGACTTGCTTGCCCTGCAAAAAACCACGTTCGGCTTCGGGCATGAAATCGCATACGGCGAAAACATCTGCTTCCGGCCATTCCAATAACAGCTGCTCCAGCACGCGTTCTGAACCCGCATAGCTATCCAGCCATTCATGCACCAGGGCGATCTTCATGGCGCTTTCTTTCCGACCAGAGACAACAAGGCAAGGGCCGCTTTTTCCCAAGTGTAAAGCGCTGCGCGTCGCAGCCCGGCAGTACGCATGCCGTCGGCAAGGCCTTCTTCATCCAGCAAGCGTTCCATGGCTTCCGCGAGTGTCTCCGGGCGCAGCGGGTCGAACCAGAGCGCGGCTTCGCCGCAAACTTCCGGCACCGCGCCAGCATAGGCGGCAATAACAGGGCAGCCACAGGTCATGGCTTCCAGCGGCGGCAGGCCAAAGCCTTCATAGCGCGATGGAAAAATCAAACAGAGCGCGTTTTCATAAAGTGCCCGCAATTCGGCATCACTGACGCGGCCCAGGATCAGCCCGGCATCGGCGGCGGGGCCTCCGCCGGCGCGAAATACGGCGGGATCAGCCGCGCCCGCCACGGCTAGCGTCAAGCCGCGTTGTCCCAAAATGGTTGCGGCGGAAGTCAGAGCTGTGAGGTTTTTATGCGCCGCCGGATTGCCGACCACTAGCGCATAGCGGCCCGGTACCAGCCCATGGCGGGCGATGATGTCGGCATCGGCGGAGATGCGTAGCATGTGATCGCCGCCTTCCGGAAGCACGCCGATAGCCTCAGGCGCCACACTCAGCGCCGCAGCAATGCGCCCGCGCGAAAATTCTGAAACGGTCAGCAATTGCGCACCAGTCCGCGCCAGCATCTTGTGCAGAAAGCGATACCAGGCGCGAAAGGCAAAGGAATAGCTCTCTGGCGTATCAAACACGCCGGCATCATGGATCACGACGGCCTGGTTTCGCTCCAGCATCAGCGGGGCTGTATTGCCAAGGTTGATCAGGAAGCTGCCATTGGCGGCTTTGGGCAATTCCCATTGTTCCCAGATCTGGCCGGATTTCTGGCCAATGGCTTGCGCTTCGAAATAGGCGAAGGGGCTTTGCGCCACGCTGCTCGGCATGAAGAGATTTGCCTTGGGCCAAGCATCATTGCCCGCCAGCCGATCCGCCGCTGCAGTGATCTCACGCGCGAACCGCTGCACGCCTGTCATGCCCTGCGTCAGAAACCGGCCATTGATAGCGATTGGCATCATGCGCTGCGGCGCCCCTTTCCGCGGATCAGCGCCAAAGCGCTGGACTTGTCTTGCGGAGCGGCAATGGACCAGCCAGCGGTGAAAACCAAGCCAAAAACCAAGGCCGCCAGCAGCGCGGGCCAAAGCCAACCGCCCATCGGCACCAGCAAGGCCAAGCCAAGCCCGGCCGGCAAGATTGGCCAAAGTAGATCGCGCATTGTCTCTCGGGCTGCGGGGTATAGCCGCGCGGCGGCCCAGCAGCGCCCCAGGCAATCCAGCACGCAGCGCGCAGCCCAGGCCATAGCTGCGCCTTCAATACCAAGCCAGGGCAAAAGCGCGGCGCTGAGTGGCAAAAAGATCAGCGCCAGAGCCAGGGAGATTTTGGCGGTCACATCCGGCCGTCCGATAGCTTCCAGCAATACCCCAGGCACGAAAGCAAGGCATGAAAAGAAAATGCCAAATGCAAGGATCCGCAGCACTGGGCCACCGCCTGCGGCAAAAGCATCGCCCAACCACAACCTGAGGAAAAGCTCAGCCCCGGGGATAAGGATCAAGGAGGCCGGCAAGCTTAGCAGCATGACAATCAGCGCACCGCGCTTGACAAGAAGAGCGGTATTTTGCGGTAGTTCCCGAAAACTAGAGGCAATGGCAGGTAGCATTGTTTGGGTGACGGCAACTGGCACGATCCAAAGCCGAATGATCAGATCAAGCGGTGTTGCGTAAAAAGCGACGGCAGAAAGCGTTAGCATGGCGCCGATGATGAAACGATCCGCGTAAAGCAAGAACTGCGTCAATGCGCCGGAAAGGCTCATCCAAATGCCCTGGCGCAGCAAGGGGCGCATCAGGGCGAAGCGCGCGTCCCGTAAACCCAGCCCCGGCACATCACGCTGCGCAATGATGGCATAGGCAATGCCACTCAAGAGCCGGACCAAAAGTACGGCTAGCATGACACCAATCAAGCTATTCCAGAAGAACAGCACCAGCAGAGGGCCAAGGTAGTAAAAGGTATTGAGTGGGATATTGACCAAATTGGCGAGGCGAAATCGCTGCCAGGCGGAAAGAACGCCCCAAAGCGCGGCATTCAACACCACCAAAGGCGCCCCGGCGGCGAGCAATTTAAAGGCGGTGATCGCTTCCTGCTGCAAGCCTTCCGGCACGTTGAGGAATTTGCTGAGCAACCAGGGCACAGTGAGAAAAAGTGCTGCCGACATGACGCATGATACGCCCAGTAACGCCAAAAGCGTCGCCCCAATCATGGCACGCGCTTCTTCAACGGCACCCGAGCCTAGCTTTTCCGATACGCCACGCGTCAGCGCCATCCCAAGGCCAAGATCGAAAACACCGAAAATACCAATGAGAGCCAGGGCCAGCGTGAAAAGCCCCCAGCGCTCTACGCCGAGCGCACTCACCAGAAAGGGCGTTATGACAAGCGCCAAGAGCAAGGGCAGTCCGCGCCCAAGCCCATTCCACAGAATGCCAGAAACAAGTCTTTTTCCGCCCGCCCGCTCCGCGGTTTCGGACAGTTGCGCCTCAGCCATTGGAAATCCCTTCAGCTGGGCAAGCCGACAACTTAGTAACGGGGCGCGGGGTTAACGCCGCGCCCGATCAACATCAATGTGCGCCGCGGCGCGACAATACCGCAACCGGTGTACGCAGCAGAATGGCAATATCCGCGAGAAGCGAGGGGCGGGACACATAGGCAACATCAAGCGCCACACGCGATTCGTAGGAGGTTTCGCTACGGCCGCTCACCTGCCAGAGCCCGGTGATGCCGGGGCGCACCGCCATGTAATGCGCGGCCGAGGCGCCGTAATAACGATCAATCTCCGCTTCCTGAACCGGGCGGGGGCCGACGAGGCTCATTTCGCCGCGCAGCACATTGATCAGCTGCGGCAATTCATCAAGGCTGGTGGAGCGCAGGAAGCGGCCAATGCGCGTGATGCGTGGGTCATTCTTGAGCTTACGCGTGGCGTCCCATTCGGCGCGCGCCGCAGGGTCATTCGCCAGCAAGTCTTCAAGACGGGCTTGCGAATCAATCACCATGGAACGGAATTTGAGGCAGCCGAAAAGCTTGCCACCGCGCCCAACGCGCTGATGCGCGAAGAAGGCTGGCCCACCATCGGCGCGCACCATCATCGCCACAATCAGGAAGAAAGGCGCCAGCACCACAAGCCCAAGGCCTGCGCCGACAATATCCAGAGCGCGCTTGGCGATGGGGAAGAACAAAATACGGTCCCGTTCCAGACCAATGGTCTGGGTGGCGGGTTGCTGGATGGTCTGTACGGGTACGCTGGACATCGTGTCCTGAGCCTTCGAACCTGAGTGAAAGAGGCTGCAAACCTCTCCCTGGGGCACCGGATTTCCGGTATTGGAAAAGTGTTAAAGCCTTCAACAGGGGCGGATTTGGGCCGCGCTTGCGGCCAGATTGTGGCAAACGCGCCGCCTTCAAAGGTGGGACGGTTTTGATTCAAGTAAAATATCAGAAAAAATTACTAAATATATGAAATATATAAAATCTATCTTCGGCTAACCCATCCAGGCGCCAGCACCCAAAGTCCGTTGAACCCGCCAATTAGGTCACGGCCTGGCTGATGGCTGGCCCCGGCGAGCAAAAGCGCGCCCTCATCGCCCAAAACATAAAGCGTTTTGGGCTCAAATTCCCCCTCGGCCAATTGTTGCGCCAGCTTTGCGTTCAACGCCGCGACCAACTTTGGGTCGAGTCGCGCCAGATAGACCGCATCGGTCTCAAGCCCTTTGCTTGCCGCATAGACGGCGATCTCCTCCCACCAGGGGGCTTGATTGCCGGAGGGGATGATGCGGATGCGAGTGTAATGGCGCGCGGCCTCCGCCCAAAATGGGTCCGAAAGGCGTAAAGGCACGGTGGCGGCAGTGGGTGGGAAGAAGTGATGCAGCCGGGCAAAGCCGGGGCGCATGTCCAGGATTTGGAACAGCACCAGACCCGCCAGCACAAAGCCGGCAAGCCGCCCGCCGAGCCAACGGATCAGCAGAAACACCGAAAGTATCAGCGCGGTGTAGCCGAGTGGCCAGATGAAGCGTTCCGAGGCGCGAAGGGCATCGGCATAGCGCAGAATCGCCTCTGGCAGTTCAAAAACCGTGAAGCTGACCCCCGCGATGGAGACATTGGGCGAGATGGCGAATAACGCCATGGCGGCCAGAACCAACACCAGCGGC
>CAIMVB010000281.1 GCA_903844785.1 uncultured Rhodospirillales bacterium
CATGCCCGCCCTTCATGCCTCCGACTGGGACCGCGACGCGGCGCTCACCACCGCGCGCATCCTGCTTGAAATCAAGGCGGTGAATTTCCGCCCGGAAGAGCCTTACACCTTTACCAGCGGCTGGAAGAGCCCGGTTTATATTGATTGCCGCAAGATCATCTCCTTCCCGCGCGCGCGCAACCGGATTTGCGATTTGGGCGTGGAAAAGATTGGCCGGCATGTCGGCTATGAATCCATTGATGTGGTGGTGGGTGGTGAGACGGCGGGGATTCCCTTCGGCGCCTGGATTGCCGACCGCATGTTGGCCCCCATGGCTTATGTGCGCAAAAAGCCGAAGGGCTTTGGCCGTAATGCGCTGATTGAAGGTGAAGTGCCGGTGGGCCAGCGCACGCTGCTGGTGGAAGACCTGACCACTGATGGTGCTTCCAAAATCCGTTTCGCGACGGCGTTGCGCGATGCGGGCGCCATTTGTGACCATACCTTCGTTGTTTTCTATTACGGCGTCTTCCCCGGTTCGTTCGAGACGATGAAGGGCATGGGCCTGAACCTGCACCACCTTTGCACCTGGTGGGATGTGTTGGAGGTCTGCCGTGAACGCCCGTATTTCAGCGAAGGCGCGCTTAAGGAAGTGCGGAAATTCCTGGAAGATCCAGTGAATTGGTCCAAGGCGCATGGCGGCATTGGCAGCGCGGAAGAAGCCAAGGCTAAATCTACGGGTGAATGAAGGCTTTGCTTCTGTATCATTGCAGAAGCTTCATGCGATGGTTAGGCAACGGAGAAGTACAGCGTTTTATCGCGCTAAAGATCGTCATGTATCATGCGAATCGTGATAGGGTGATTTGTCTTTCCAGGAAGGGTTCTGCCGCGATGAAACGTCTTTTTCTCCTTGCCGCCCTTGGTGGCCTTATTCTCACAACCAGCGCTGTGCCGGCCGATGCCGCGCCGCGCAACCGCAATGGCTCTGAGGCGACTGCAAGTTCCTCTCAGCAGCGCAGCCAAGCCACGCGCAACCGCAGCGCTTCCCAGGGGCAGAAGGCGAATCGCCAAAGCCGCAGCGCCAATAAGGCCAATCGTAATCGCGCACCGCGCAGCACGGCCGCCGGCTGATCCAATAAAAAACGCCGCCCTTTCAGGCGGCGTTTTTCTTTGCAAAAAGGCGTGCGCTCAGGCTTCGGCCTTGTGCGCCACGCCTTTTTCTTTGAGCATGCCGGACAGCTCACCGGATTGGAACATTTCGGTGATGATATCGCAGCCGCCCACGAATTCACCCCCCACATAAAGCTGCGGGATGGTCGGCCAATTCGTGAATTCCTTGATGCCTTCACGGATTTCCATATCTTCCAGCACATTCACGCCCTTGAAGGGCACACCCATGTGGGAGAGGATTTGCACCACGCGGGCGGAAAAGCCGCATTGTGGGAAAACCGGTGTGCCCTTCATGAAAAGGACCACGGGGTTCGCCTTGATATCGGCTTCGATACGTTCAAAAACCGGGTTGCTCATGTTCTTGGTTCCTATTCCGGGGCAGAGGTTTGCAAGGCAAGCGCATGAAGGACCCCCCCCATACGCCCCTGAAGCGCAGCATAGACAATCTGATGTTGCCGCACGCGCGGCAAGCCCTTGAAGGCGGAAGACACAACCTTGGCGGCGTAATGGTCGCCATCGCCGGCTAAATCTTCAATGGTCACTTCCGCATCCGGCAGCGCTGCCTTGATCAGCGCTTCAATTTCCGCGGCTTGCATGCCCATGGCTGCTATTTCTCCCCCATCAGCGCCGGCAGCGTCGCCTCATGGGCGGCGGCCAGCTTCGAAACCGATATGGCGGCACCATCGGGCAGAACCAAGTCCCCCCCGCCTGCCACGCCGATCAGCCGGGCTGGGACGCCCGCGGCCCTGGCCTTGGCAATCAGCGCGGCGCCATCGGCCACCGCCAGCACATAGCGGGCCTGATCTTCCCCGAACCAGAAGCCATGGGCGGGCAGGCCTTCCGGCGCTGCGGTCAGCCTGGCGCCAGTGCCGCTGCCCATCGCCATTTCGGCCAAGGCCACCAGCAGCCCGCCATCGGCGCAGTCATGGCTGGCCAGCACCTCGCCCGCCAGGATGCGCCCGCGCACAAAATCCCCGTTCCGCCGTTCGGCCACCAGATCAACCGGCGGCGGCGCGCCTTCTTCCCGCCCCGCGATTTCGCGCAGCCACAGCGATTGGCCAAGCCAGCCCTGCGTATCGCCAAGTAGCACCAGATCGCCCTTGGTCGGCATGGCAAGCCCAACCGCCTGCGCGGCCTTTTCCAGCACACCAACGCCGCCAATCGCCGGTGTCGGCAAAATCGCGCGGCCTTCGGTTTCATTGTAAAGCGACACATTGCCGGAGACGACTGGGAAATCCAGCGCGATGCACGCCGCCGCCATGCCCCTGACGGCCGAGGCAAACTGCCCCATGATTTCGGGTTTTTCCGGATTGCCGAAATTCATATTGTCGGTGATCGCCAAAGGCAGTGCACCAACGGCGGTGATATTGCGCCACGCCTCGGCAACGGCCTGCTTGCCGCCTTCTTCCGGGTCCGCCAGGCAATAGCGCGGCGTGCAATCCGTGGTCATGGCAAGCGCCCGGTCGTGATCTTCGATCCTGACCACCGCCGCATCCGCGCCACCTGGGCGCTGCACTGTCTGGCCATTCACCAGGCTGTCATATTGGTCCCAAATCCAGCGGCGGGAGCAAAGATCAGGGCAGGCAACAAGCGTCATCAAAGCTGTCTCAATCCCGACCGGATCGGGAATGGCCGACG
>CAIMVB010000282.1 GCA_903844785.1 uncultured Rhodospirillales bacterium
CGCCACCAGCAAGCTTAAGCGCATTGAGTGCTGCTTGAATGGCTGGCGCGTCATCGGCAAGGCCATTGCCGACGGCGCCGTAATCACGCACATGAACGGGCCGATCCGCGAGCAGGCCGGATCGCAGCTGCGCGACACTCGCGCGCCGTGTGGTAAGCGTGGTGCCATTCATTTGCACGATGGGCAGGATATCTGCATCAGCCGTAGCGGTGACGCTTGGAAGCGCGCTGATCTTTGTATCGGACATGGATGACCTTTTTCTGGTTGCAGCCAAGCGCTTCGGATCGGCTGATCCAAAGTGCGGCGGGCCTTGGGTTGTTGGGGAGATAAGGTTCAGAACAGCAGCAATTGGCCGTCTTGTTCGAGCAGCAATACGTCCGAAGTCTCGGCCAGCAGGCGGGGCGCGACGCCGATGGCGAAGGGGGGAGAGAGCGCAAAATGATTGGTATCGGCGGTATTGCGGGCCAGAAAGCTGTAGCCGCCCGCTGAGGCTTGCGCGGGGAAAAGCGTGCTGGCCCTGCCATTCGCGATGGCTGCTGACTGGGTGGCAATGACTGTGCCGGCCGCATTGCGTAGCTGGAAGGTGATATTTGCAATACTGCCCAGGATGGTGACGGCCACCGGAATTGAAGCGCCCGGTTCCATGGCATTGGGCAAGGGGTCGAAGATGATAGCGCGCGCTTCCGCACTGGCCGAAAGGGTCAACCGGAACGGCAAATTCGCCGAACGCTGAATGCTTGGCGGTGCGCCGGTTGCGTCCAACACTGTGGCGGTACCAGTGAGATTACCGGCGCGCACCGGCAGCATGGCGGTGCCATCAGCAGCCTGCACCATAATGATATCACCAATGCGCAAACGGTCTTGGGCCGATGCGAAATAGCCTGCGGCTTGTGTGGCGGCGCGGGTATCTGAGGTGCGGTAATGCCAAAGGGTGAAACCATTCGCCGCGCTAAGGGGCGAAAGATCGACTGGCGTAAAGGGCATGGGCGCTCCTGCAGCCTTGCCACGCGGCAGGGCATAGCCGGGCCGTTGGCAGGGATTAGGTTTTGACGGGGAGGGGGGGGGCTTTGGGCGCAATTCGGCCCTTGATGTGACTGCATGTAGGGGAATAATAGCCCAGTGTCAAGGAAAAAATTCCAAAACGGTGATTTTTGTCTGGCCCATCGAAATTGCCGCTTTCTCCGCTACAAAGCATCCCGAGTTTGCGGAGCCGTCCCCATGATCCGTCGTTTGATCGCGTTGTTTTGCCTTCTGCTTTTGCCTGGCCTGGCCGCGGCGCAGGAGCGTGTTGTTAATGTCTATAACTGGTCGGATTATATCGACCCCTATGCAGTACAGCGCTTCATGCGTGAAACCGGCATTCGCGTGCGCTATGATGTCTATGACAGTCTGGAAACGCTGGAAGGCAAGCTTTCTGCCGGGCGTTCCGGTTATGACATTATTGTACCGACCAGTGAGCCGAGTTTTGCGCGGTTGCTCCGCGCCGGTGCGCTGGCGCCGCTTGATCGGGCGCGGCTGCCGAATTGGCGCAATCTTGATGCAAGGCTGATGGCGCGCGTGGCGGAGATTGATCCGGGCAATCAGCATGGTGCGATTTACTTATGGGGCACGGTGGGGCTTGGCCTTAGGCTCGATCGGATCAGGGCCATTGCGCCGGATTTGGCGCTGGATGGGCTTGATGTGCTGTTCAAGCCGGAAAACGCGGCGCGCTTGGCGCGTTGCGGCATTATGGTGATGGATAGCGCAACCGATGTGCTGCCTTCCGCGCTGCGCTGGGCAGGGCGTGATCCGAATGCGCATGCGCTGGAAGATTTGCGCGCCGCTGAACAGACGCTGATGGGCATTCGCCGGCATGTCCGCGCCATTATCCCGGCGGGCGCCATTCTGGATGCTTTGGCGAATGGGGAAGCTTGCGTTGCGCTGACCTATTCCGGCGATGTCATTCAGGCGAAAGCGCGGGCGGAAGAAGCGGGGCGCGGGGTGGAGATTGGCTATGTCGCACCACGCCAGGGGGCGCAGCTTTGGTTTGATATGCTGGCCATTCCCGCCGACGCACCGAATAAGGACGCCGCGCATGACTTCATCAATTTTCTGCTCCGGCCGGATGTGATGGCGGGCATCACCAATCACGTGCGCTATCCGAATGCCGTACCGGCATCGCTGGCCGCCGTGGATGTCGCGGTGCGAGAAGACCGCAATGTCTATCCGGATGAGGCGATGCTGGCGGCGAGTTTTGTGGCCAGCACGCCGCCGCGCGAGATTGAACGCGCGCGCAGCCGGCTATGGTCGCGCTTCAAGGCGGGCCGTTGATCCGGTGCTGATTGCGCGCGGCATCACCAAGCGCTTCGGCGCGGTGCAGGCGCTGGCGGGGCTTGATCTGGCCATAGAGGCTGGCGAGTTTTTCGCGCTGCTTGGTGGTTCAGGTTCCGGCAAATCCACCTTGCTGCGGGTGCTGGCGGGGTTTGAAGCGCCGGATGCAGGTGTGCTGACGCTTGATGGGCAGGATTTACTGGCCATGCCGCCCTGGGCGCGGCCGATCAATATGATGTTCCAATCCTATGCGTTGCTTCCGCATATGAATGTGGCCGAGAATATCGCCTATGGGCTGAAGCGCGCCGGTGTGGCGACGGAAGAACGCCGGCGTCGCATTGCCGAGGCGCTGGAACTTGTTGGCCTACCAGGCATGGAAAGCCGAAAGCCGCAGCAGCTTTCCGGCGGGCAGAAGCAGCGCGTGGCTTTGGCGCGCAGCCTGGTGATGCGCCCCAGGCTATTGTTGTTGGATGAACCCATGGCGGCTTTGGATGCGGGCTTGCGCGAACGCACCGGGCTGGAATTGCGCGCCTTGCAGCGCAAAACCGGCGCGGCCTTCGTCATGGTGACGCATGACCAGCAGGAAGCGCTTGCGCTGGCGGATCGTATCGCGGTGCTGGAATCCGGGCGCGTGGCACAGATTGGCCCACCGCAGGAAGTTTATGCGCGGCCCGCTACGCGTTTTGTCGCACGGTTTCTGGGCGCGGCGAATGTGCTGGAAGGGCGGATGTGCGGCGATGTGTTCGAAGGCGCGGAAGCGGGCGTTGCCATCGCCTCTGGCCTGCCGGGGGAAACCATCGCCATTGCCCTGCGCGCGGAACATATTCGGCTGATCAGCGCTGATCAGCCGCATTGTGTGAGGGGTGTTGTGGAAGACGCAGCCTTTCGCGGCGATGATTGGCTTTTGATTATCCGCCTGCCCGGTGGTGCCAGGCTGCGCGTGGCGCATGGCGACGTACCGCCCGCGCCGGGTGATACCGTGGCGCTGGCGTGGGAGGCGGCATCTGTGGTGCCGCTTTTCGCCTGATGCGGCGCGGCTTTTTGCTGGCGCCGCTGTGGCTTTGGCTGCTACTTTTTGTCGCGGCACCGGTGGCGGTGCTGGCTGTCATGGCCTTGGCCACGCCATCGGATGGCGTGCCGCCCTTCACACTCGGCTTGCGCTTCGCTGCCTTCGCGATGTTGGTGGAGGATGGCTATTACGTCGAAGCGCTATTCAGCGCCTTGCGCCTTGCCGCAACCACGGCGGGGCTTTGCCTGTTGATCGCCTATCCCATGGCGCTTGGCATGGCCGGGGTACGGCCCCGCTGGCGTTTGCCTTTGCTGGCAATGCTCATGCTGCCTTTTTGGAGCGGGTTTTTGCTGCGCATCGGTGCCTGGATTGGCTTGCTGCGTGATGAGGGTTTGATCAACCGCCTGTTGCGTGGATTTGGGATTACGGAGGCGCCGCTCCCGCTGCTCTACACCGAAGGCGCGATGCTGGTTGGCATGGTGCATGCCTATTTGCCCTTTGCGGTGCTGCCACTTTTCACGGCGCTGGTCCGGCTTGATCCTGCCTTGTTGGAAGCGGCGGCTGATCTTGGCGCGCGGCCGGCGCGGGTTTTCTTCAGTGTTACCTTGCCGCTCACGCTGCCTGCCGCGGCGGCGGGGTTTCTGCTGGTCTTCATCCCGGCGGCGGGGGAATTCGTCATTCCCGAATTGCTCGGCCCGCCAGAAGCGCAGGTGATCGGCCGGGTGCTGTGGCAGGAATTTTTTCAAAGCCGTGATTGGCCCCTGGCGGCGGCCTTGGGGCTGGCATTGCTTGCGCTGCTGATCCTGCCCATGCGTTGGTTCCAGAAGCTGGAGGCTGAGCAATGAAGCCGGGCGGCTTTGTGCGCGCGGCGATGTGGGCGGGGTTTCTGTTCCTTTGGCTACCGATTCTGCTGCTGGTGGGTTTTGCCTTCAGCGCGGATCGCATTCCCTTCCAATGGGGCGGGTTTTCGCTGCGCTGGTTTGGCGCCCTGGCCGCGAATGAGAAATTGTTGGCCGCCGCCTGGCTTTCCCTGCGGATCGCGGCGGCTTCCGCCTGCCTGGCGGTGCTACTGGGTGGCGGGATTGGCTTTGTGCTGGCGCGGTTTGGGCCGTTTCGCGGAAGGGCGATGTTTGGCGCCTTGGCCGGAGCGCCGCTGGTGCTGCCGGAAGTGGTGATTGGGCTGTGCCTGTTGTTGCTTTTTGTGGCGATGGAAGGGTTGATCGGCTGGCCCTCGGGGCGCGGGGCTTTCACCATTCTGCTGGCCCATGCCGGATTCGGCGCCGCCTATGTTGCTGTTTTGGTGCAGGCGCGCCTGGCGGAGGCTGAGCGCAGCCTGGAAGAAGCGGCGATGGATCTGGGCGCGACGCCCCTTGTGGCCTTTCGCAGCATCACCCTGCCCCTGATGGCGCCAGCCTTGATGGCGGGCTGGCTTTTGGCCTTCACGCTTTCGCTCGATGATGTGGTGATTGCGTCCTTCGTCTCGGGCCCGGCCGGGACCACGCTGCCGATTGCGCTGTTTTCCATGCTGCGGCTTGGGCTGACGCCCGAAGTGAATGCGCTGGCTGCGCTGGTGGTGCTGGGGGTGGGGGCGATGCTTGGTGTGGCACTTTGGCTGCTGGGCCGCCGCCGGGCATAAGGCGCCGCCATGATTCCGCCCTGTCTTTTACGTTATCATTTTGTCATGCGCTTCTTGCCCCTTGTCCTTGCCTTGCTGCTGGCCGCCTGCGCTGAGCGCTGGGAAAAGCCCGGTACGACCGAGGCCGAATCGGACGCTGCCCAATCCGCCTGCACGGCCCAGGCCGCTGAAAAAATTGCGCCGGCCATGGTCTGGATGCAGGTGCAGCCTGCCTATTGGGAACCCGGTGACCGCCATTGCTGGACCGGGGCTAATGGCGCCACCTATTGCCGATCAAGCCCGCCCCGCTGGCGCCCGCCTGTTTTTGACTGGGTGGATGTGAATATCCCCGCCCGGCGAGAGGCCCGCGCCCAATGCCTGCAGGAACAGGGCTTTAGCTATCAGGGGCTGCGCCCGCTGCGGCTTTTTTAGGCAGGCTGGGTTGATGCAGAGGGGGTGCGGGATTAGTTTGCCGCGTCTCCTGCAAAGGTTCCCTGACCCATGAAGCTTATCGCCGATCGTCTTGATCGTATTTCGCCCTCTCTCACCATTGCCATGACCGCCAAGGCGCGCGCGCTGAAGGCCGCGGGCAAGGATGTGATTGGCCTTTCCTCCGGCGAGCCGGATTTCGACACGCCCCGCAATGTGAAGGATGCGGCGATTGCGGCGATTGAACGCGGTGAGACGAAATATACCGATGTCGCGGGCACGGCGGAACTGCGCAAGGCAATTTGCACGAAGTTCAAGCGCGATTCCGGCATTGATTATACGCCAGAGGAAATCCTGGTCGCCACCGGCGGCAAGCAGGTGATCTTTGACGCGCTGGTTGCCACCATCAACCCGGGTGATGAAGCGATTATCCCTGCGCCGTGCTGGGTTTCCTACCCGGATATCGTGGCGCTGGCGGAAGGCACGCCGGTGATCATCACCGAGTTCGATGCAAACCTCGCATACAACGGTGCGTTCAGATGGATGGATTGGTCGACATACGATGAGACTGATTTCACACTGAACCAACCCTCTGCATTGTGGTTGACAAACCAACC
>CAIMVB010000283.1 GCA_903844785.1 uncultured Rhodospirillales bacterium
GCGCCACGGTTTCCGCATCATACAAAAACGGCGTCTGTTCTTCCGTAATCCCGCCCATCAGCCCGCCGAAGCGCGCCGCGTAATCCGCCACACCGCCCGGTGCGTTCAGATCAATCGTCTCGAATGGACCCATGAAGGACCAGCGCAGCCCAAGCCCGTCCTTCACGCAGGCATCAACATCTTCCACGCTCATCACGCCATCACGCACCAGGCGGAAGGCTTCTGCCACCAGCGCGGCCTGCAATCGGTTCAAAACAAAGCCACGGGTTTCCTTCATCGCCGTGACTGGCACTTGGCCCACACGTGCCATCAGCGCGCGCGTGCGCGCCACCACCTCAGGCGCTGTCCATGGCGCGCCCACCAATTCCACCAGCGGCACCAGATAAGGCGGGTTCACCGGATGCGCGACCAGGCAGCGCGCGCGCCCAGCAAGCCCCTCGGTAAAGGCGCTGGCCGGAATGCCTGAGGTGGACGAAGCCAGCACCACTTCCGGCCCGCACAGTGCATCGAGCCGCGCGAAAAGCTCCCGCTTGGGTTCCACCCGTTCCGGCCCGTTTTCCTGCACATGGGCCGCACCAGCCACGCATTCTTCCATGCTGGCGGCAGCGCTGATGCGCGCGGCGATCACGGCGGCTGCCTCGTTGATCAAGCCGGCCTTGGCCAAATCATCCAGGCTCTGCCCAATCAGGCGAAGCGCGGTATCAGAAACGCCGGCCACCGGGTCCCAAATGCGCACGCTATGCCCTGCACGGGCAAAAACCATGGCCCAGGCGCGGCCAATCAGCCCGGCGCCGATGATGGCAATCTGTTCCATCAGTAAATTCCTTCTATTGGCCGGTCTTGATAGGCCGGCCCCCAGCAGCGATGTAAGGGCCCGTGAGTGAAAGACGCAACGTGCCGCTGCCGGCAAACCCACCCCCCAGCCTGCCTCTGGGCCTGAAGCGTTGGTTTGGCTTCATGCTCCTTAGCGGCACCATGGCTCTGGCGGGTTTGCTTGGGCTATGGCGCGCACTCGCTGCGGTATTTGGCCGATGAATGCAATCTGGCGCCTGTGGCTGCTGCCCATGATGGGGCTCGCGCTATTACCGGCGGCTTTTTTCAATCTCTTTGCCATGCGGCAAGTGCCGTTGCTGGGCTGTCTTCTGGGGATAGGTCTGCCGTTTCTTGCCGCGCGCATCATGCAGCGCGGCCGCCGCGGCGATGCGCGCCGCGCTGCGCTTGTTATGGGCCTCGCGGCGGGGCTTGCCACCGGGCTTGGCGCCGGGGCAGGGCCGATTATTGGGTTGGTTTTCGCGCTTGGCGCCTGGGGCGGCACGCGGCTGCTTTACGCCGAAATCCCTGAAGCCGCCCCACCGCCGCCGCCTGCACCACCCCCTACCGGCCCGCTAGCGGATGCGCGCGCCAGGCTTGCAGCCATTAAAGCGCTTGCGGCGCGCGGCCACGAACCACGGCTGCTCCCCGTGGCGCAGGCGATCAGCCTGGTGCTGGATGATCTGGAAGCGCGGCCTGAGGGCATTGCCCGCGCACGCCGCTTTCTGGCCGTGCATTTGGATGGGCTGGAACGCATCGCGGCACGGCTTGAAGCCGGCGCCTCAGCGCCGCCAAGCCTTGGCGCGTTATTGCATGATCTTGAAGCCGCCGCACGGCGCTTGCGTGATGATCTGCGCGCCGAGGAAACGGTAGCGCTTGATATTCAGGTAAAAGTATTGGCCGACAGATTGCGGGAGGAGGGCTTCGCATGAGCGATATCATCAATATCCCCGAAGAACGCCGGGCAGAGATTGAACGCTTGGCAAGCGCACTTGATGTGACCGATCCCGCAGCTGTGCTGCGCTTCGGCCAGGAAGCGCAGACCCGCGCCTCAGCCGCTGCGGATGCCATGCTGGAAGGGGCCAAAAACCGCGAAGCGGGGGAAGCCGGGCAGACGCTCGGCGCCTTGCTCAGCACGCTGCGCGGCTTTGACGTTTCGGCGCTGGCGGATAAGCCCGGCTTCTTCGCGCGGTTGTTCAACAAGGCCGGCGCGGAAGCAGCACAAGTGCTCAGCCGTTATGAAGGGCTGAAGGACCAGGTGGAAGCGATTGGCGATAGGCTTGATACGCATCGCACGCGGCTTCTGGAAGATGTCGAAAAACTCGAACGGCTTTATGGCGCGACGCTCGATTGGTTTCATGGCCTTGGTGATCATATCGCTGCCGGTGAGATTGTGCTGAAGAACACGGACAGCACCGCAATTCCGGATGCCGAAGCCAAGGCCACCGCCGGCGATATGCTGGCGGCGCAAAAGCTGCGTGATTTGCGCGCCGCGCGTGATGAGCTTGACCGGCGCATCCATGATCTGCGCCTGACGCGCCAGGTGGCGATGCAGGCGCTGCCTTCCATTCGGCTGATCCAGGAAAATGACAAGGCGCTGGCGGCAAAGATCCAATCCGTGGTTGCCAATACCGTGCCGCTCTGGCGCCAGCAGCTTGCGCAGGGTTTGGCGATCCAGCGCATGCGTGATGCGGGGCAAACGCTGAAGCAGGCCAATGACCTGACCAATCAATTGCTCACAGCCAATGCCGAACGGCTCCGCCAAGGCAATGCTGAAGCGCGGGCCGAGGTTGAACGTGGCGTCTTCGATCTGGCAGCCGTGAAGCAGGCCAATGCGCTGTTGGTCGCAACCATTGAAGATAGTTTGAATATCGCCGAACAGGCCCGCGCCCAGCGCGCCGATGCGGCGGTGGAATTGGACAAGGCCGAGGCCGAAATCCGCCGCGCACTCATGGCCGCGAAAACCGCAACGCCCGCGCCCCGCGCTTAAAACAACCAAAACAGGAGAAGCTTCACATGTTCACCAAACGCGCCATGCTGGCCGGCGCCTCTGCTTTGCTCGCCACACCGCAAATCTCACGCGCCCAAGGCACTTGGCCGAATGGCCCCATCCGCATTGTGGTGCCCTTTCCGCCGGGCGGTTCCACTGATGCGCTGGCGCGCTTGCTGCAGCCGCATTTGCAGGCTGATCTTGGCGTTTCGATCATTGTGGAAAATCGCGGTGGCGCTTCAGGTTCACTCGGCACCGCGCAGGTCGCGCGCGCGGCGCCTGATGGCAATACATGGTTGATTGTCTTCGATACCCATGCGGTCAATCCATCGCTCATCCCGAATATGGGTTTCGATACTGAACGGGATTTGACCTCCCTGTTATTGTTCGGCACCGCGCCCATGGTGATGACGGCGCATCGCACGCGGCCTTATCGCAGCTTTGCCGAGGTTGTGGCGGCAGCCAAAGCCCGGCCGGATACCGTGACCTACGGTACCATCGGCAATGGCAGCCTGGCGCATTTGACCATGGAACTTGTGCAACGGGCGGGCGGCTTCAAGCTTGTGCATGTGCCGTATCGTGGCGGCGGGCCCTTGGCGATTGCGGCCGCCGCCGGAGAGGTGGATTTGCCTGTCGCAACACGCCCCGCCCTTGGCGTGCATATTGATGCCGGCACGCTTGTTTCGCTGGCACAAACCAGTGCCACGCGCAGCCCCAATATTCCTGATGTGCCAAGCCTGACGGAACTTGGCATTACCGGCATTGATTCACGGGCCTTCTGGGGCTTTCTGGGCCCGGCGCGCCTGCCGGATGCGATCAAGGCGCGCATGGAAGGGGCCATTCGTAAGGCGCTGGAAGTGCCGGAACTGCGCCAGCGCATCCTTGGCCTTGGCATAGACCTTAACCCGCAGGGGGAGGCGGGTTTTGTCCCCTTCCTTTCCGCCCAAATCGCCACCTGGGGCAGGGTCGTGCGGGAGAATAATATTCGGCCGGATTGAAGCCGGCCGCTTCGGCGCCTTTGGGCTCAGCGGCGCCGAAAGAGCCCCCCCGGATCGCCCAGCGGGTTGCGCGGGTCCACATCATCATCGCGGAAGCCGCCGGCCCCGCCACCCTTTGGGCTATTGCCCAGGGGGGCAGGCTTGCTTGGTAGATCATCGCCCGGTGGCAAGACTTTACCGCCCTTGCCACCGATACCGCCCGCCGCCGCCGCAGCGCCAGCGCCGCCGAGCAAACTGCCGAGCAGACCACCCAAGCCACCGCCCTGCTGCTGTGCCCCGCCCGCCATGGCGCCCATCAGCGGGCCAAGGATATCGGCCAAGCCACCCTGAGGCTGCTGTTGTTGCCCGCCCATCATGCCGGAGAGCACGCTGCCCAGCACATCGCCAAGCCCGCCGCCCATCTCGGCCTGAGATTGCGGCAAGCGGCCCTGGGGTGTCATGCCATTAATGACCGCGGGCAGAAGCTGCGCCAGAATGCTGGCCATGGCGCCGCCCGAACCGGCGCCGCCGCCAAATTGTTGCGCCAGCCCCATTAATTCATTGCCGCCAAAGGCTTGTGCCAACCTATCGGGGGCCACGGGCATATTCTCGCCACTGCCAACCCAGCTTTCCACTTCCTGGCCCAGGCCACCTTGTTGCAGCTTGCCCACCAAGGAAGCGAGGCCATCAGCCGAACCGCCCCCCATAACCGCCCCTAGCAAATCGCCCAGCCCGCCACCCGCGCCCTGGCCCCATGGATTGCTCATCACGCTTTTTCCCAAAAAAGTTTAATTAACGTTAAGCATTTTTTGGGCTTCGTCAAAAACCATGCACCCCAGGCATTAGCCAGCAAAGCTTGACCGCCGCGCAAACACTTGATCCCATGGCACCATAATCAAGGATCAAGGAAACCCCACCCATGCGCGCCTGGGCCGTTGTTGAAGCCGGTAAGCCACTGCAAGAAATCAATATCCCAACGCCAGAGCCCATGGGCCAGCAGGTTTTGCTTGAAATCACCCATGCCGGAGTCTGCCATTCGGATTTGCATATCTGGGAAGGCGGCTATGATCTGGGATCACGCGGCTACCTGAAGCTCTCTGACCGCGGGGTTAAGCTGCCGCTTGCCATGGGGCATGAAATTGTGGGCCGCGTAGTGAAATGGGGGCCAGATGCCAATGGCGCGGGCCTTAAGGTCGGCGACCATATGGTGGTCTTCCCCTGGGTCGGCTGCGGCACCTGCGATGCCTGCCGCGAGGATGAGGATAATATGTGCCTCGCGCCGAAAAGCCTCGGCGTTTATCAACATGGTGGCTATGCGACACATGTGCTGGCGCCGGAACCGCGCCATTTGGTGCCGGTTGGTAACCTGGATCCCGCCTTGGCCGCGACCTATGCGTGTTCCGGCATTACGGTGTTCAGCGCCATCAATAAGGTCATGCCCATGCCGGCGGATGAACCCATTGTGGTGATCGGGGCGGGCGGGCTTGGCTTGAACGCCATTGCCGTGCTGAAGGCCAAAGGCCATCGGCGCATTGTGGTGGTGGATGTCAGCCCCGCCAAGCTTGAAATCGCCAAGCGGGAAGGGGCCACCGATATCGTGCAAGGCGGCGATGCCGAAACCGCCAAGCGCATCATGGAAGCCTGTGGCGGCCCCGTGCGCGCCATTATTGACCTGGTGAACGGCACGGAAACGGCCCGCAGCGCCTTTGATGCGCTCCGCAAGGGGGGCAAGCTTGTGCAGGTTGGGCTATTTGGGGGGGAACTGGCCCTGCCGCTGCCTGTCATGCCGATGCGTGCGCTGACCGTTCAGGGTTCTTATGTCGGCAATGTCAAAGAGTTACGTGAATTGATGGGCATCGCCCAAAAAGGTGGCCTGCCGGGTATCCCCATCACGCAAATGCCGCTCAATCAGGCTGATACGGCGCTGAACCGCCTGCGTGAGGGCAAGGTCACAGGCCGGATCGTGCTCACCGCCGAGGGTTTATGATTGGCCGGCACAAACTAAAGATTGAATTTTCTTATGAATTGCTGAAATCTGCCCCTCATGGATACCGGAGCCTCCCTCGTGCAGAACATATCGCCGCTACGTGAATTTGTCCGTGGCATGACGGCGCTGGCCGATTCTGGGGCAGATGAGGCACGCTTCCTGAAGGACGCGCCCGCTTTGCTGCGTAAGTTGATCCTGGCCGATAATTGGCTACCCGCGGAATACGCGGCACCCACGGATACTTATCGGCAATTGCTGCTGCATTGTGATCCGCTGGAACGCTTTTCCGTGGTGTGTTTCGTCTGGGGGCCAGGGCAAAAGACACCGGTGCATAACCACACTGTCTGGGGCCTTGTTGGCGTGCATCAGGGCGAAGAAATTTCAACTGAAATGCTCCAGGATCCGAAGGGCGGCCCGATGCGGCCGGGCCGTGTGGACCGTGCCAAGCGGGGCGATGTGGTAACGCTCAGTTCTCAAAGCTATGACACGCATCGCGTGGAAAATGCGGTTGAGGGCAAAACCAGTATTAGCATTCATGTCTATGGCGCGAATATTGGTGCGGTGAAACGCGCGATGTTCAATGCCGATACCAGCGAACCGGAATACTTCATCTCGGGCTATGATAATCAGAGCGTGCCCAATCTTTGGGATCTGAGCCGCGCGCCACAGTAAACTACGCCCCTTGCGGAGTTTTGCCTAAGGCAGGATGCTCCCCGCTGATAAGCAGGGATCACTTACCATGGCTGACAGCATTCCCGTTCTTGATCTTGCGCCCTTGCGTGCCGGCGCGCCGGGAGCCCTCGAAAGACTGGGAGAAGAATTGCGCCAGGCCTTTACCGAGGTTGGGTTTTATTTCGTCCGCAATCACGGCATCCC
>CAIMVB010000284.1 GCA_903844785.1 uncultured Rhodospirillales bacterium
GCCGGCTGGTGCCGGTGGCGATTGAAGGCCCTGCACTTGAGCGCGGCACCCCGATCATGACGCCCGATGGTGCCGAGGCGGGGGAGATGCGTTCCAGCCAGGGCGCGCAGGGGCTTGCGCTGCTGCGGCTGGAATGGCTGGACAAGGGGGCGCTGGCGGCGGGCGGGGCGCGCCTGACACCGCAACCGCCTTCCTGGATGAAGCTGCCGGAGCCCAAAGCATGAATGCCCCTGATCACGGCCCTGGGGTGCGCTTGCCGCCGCCGGTTTTGGTGGGGGGTGTGCTGGCGCTTGGCTGGGGTGCCCATCTTTTCTTGCCCGTAGTGCTAGGTCCACCCTTGCCGAATTTCGGCATGCTGGTGGTGTTTTTGGGCATGGCGCTGATCGGCTGGGCGCTGCTGGCGCTGGTACAGGCGGGCAATGACCCAAGGCCGGATAGGCCCGATGCAGCTTTGGTGGTGGCGGGGCCATTCCGCTTCAGCCGTAACCCGATCTATCTTGGCTTTCTGGTGGTGGTGCTGGGCTTTGCGCTGCGCTGGGGCGATTTATGGGGCTGGCTTGCGCTGCTGGTCTGCCATTTGGCGCTGGATCGGCTGGTGGTGGCAAAGGAGGAAGCCTACCTCACCACGCGCTTCGGCGATGCCTATGAAGCCTATCGCAAGCGTGTGCGGCGCTGGGTTTAACCCCTACCCGCCAAGGCGCGCGCCAGACGGTCAAATTCGGCCACGGTGAGGGTCTCGCCCCGCCGATCCCCGGCGATGGCGGCTTGGTCCAATAACGCCTCTGCGCTGCCCAGCGATTTCAGCGCGCCGCGCAGCATTTTGCGCCTTTGCCCAAAGGCAGCGGCGGTGAGTTTTTCCATGGCGGCGAAAAGCGCCGGTGGCGGGTCTTCCGCATGGGGCGTGAAGCCAACCACGGCGGACCATACCTTGGGCGGTGGGCTGAAGGCGCCAGGGGGCAGGCGCAGCAGCAAATCACAGCGGCAGCGCCATTGGGAGAGCACGGCAAGCCGGCCATAGGCGGGTGTCGCCGGCGCTGCTGTAATGCGTTCCGCCACCTCCAATTGGAACATCAGCGTCATGCCTTCCAAAGCGGCGGCACCACGCAGCCAGCGCACCAGCAAGGGGCTTGCGACATTGTAAGGCAGGTTCGCGATGATGCGCCGCGGTGCTGCCGGCAAGGCCGTGGCGGGGTCCACACCCAGCGCATCCGCTTCCAGCACCTTGAGGCGTTCTGGATAGGCAGCGACCAATTCCTGCAAGGCGATCACGGCGCGCTGATCGAGTTCCACCGCCAGCACCGAAGCCGCTTCGCTTGCCAGCAAGGCGCGCGTCAGCCCGCCTGGCCCTGGTCCCACTTCCAGCACATGCCGGCTGGCAAGATCACCGGCCAAGGCAGCGATGCGCGCGCATATGCTTGGATCCAGCAGGAAATGCTGACCAAGCGATTTGCGCGCATCCAGCCCATGCCGCGCGATCGTATCGCGGAGATTCGGCAGGTCAGGCGTGGTCACGCCGTTAGCCTGGGCGCGCGACGCTATTCGTGCGCATTTCGATTTGCGCGCGGCGGCGCAAATCCCGCTGCAATTGGCGCGAGAGCAATTCAATCCGATCCCTAAGCAGGATATCGCGCGCTTGTTGCGGATTGGCTTCCGCCATATTGCGTGTTTCCTTGCTGCAGACCATGAAAATCAATGCACCATCCATGGAAATGATCGGCTGCGTGGCGCGCCCAATGGGCAGGCTGCTCAACAAATCACGCAGTTCGGGCGGGGTGACATTATCCAGGCGCACAGGGCCCGGATCGGCGGGGCGCGGGCTGCCACGTGCGGCGGCGTCCATCGCCTCACACCCGCGGGCCTGATCCGAAAGCGTCTGCGCGCGCTGCAATTGCGCCAATTGCTGCGCGGTCGGCGCTTGCGGATTAACCTGGCCTTCAAACGGCAGGAAGACTTGGCGCATGGTCAGCATGGTTGCCATGTCGCGTCCTGAGATGCGCTTGTCGCGCAGCAGAACAATCTCAAAACCGCCGGGGACGCGAATGGGGTTGCTGATCGCGCCTTCAGGCATTTGGCGCAGAATACTGGCAACAGCGGTATCGAAGCGATCCGCCGTCATCCAATCCATGGCGCCGCCCTGAATCGCGGTTTGTGATTGGCTGAATTGCGCCGCCACCATGGCAAAGGGCACACCTTGGCGCAGGCGTTGGATCACATCGGTGACAAAGCGGCGCACCTGCGCTTCCTGGCCCGGATTTTCCACCGGAATGAAGATTTCCGAAATCAGAAATTCTGGTTCCCCAAGCCGGGCGCGCTGGGCGTTCAGATATTCATTCACTTCGGCGTCTGAAACGGTCGCTTGTTCGCCCAACATGCCGCGTAGAAGCCGCGCCCAGCCGATTTGCGCGCGGATTTGATCATACAAAACGCGCGGCTCAATGCCGGCGCGGCGCAGATTCTGCACCACGCCGCCGGGCGGCAGGCCATTGCGGCTTTCAATATTGGTGATGGAACTTGCAATATCCTGATCCGTCACTGGAATACGCCGGCGGCTGAGTTCCTGGATGCGGAGCCTTTCATCAATCAGCAGGCGTAGAATCTGATCCCCACCCTGCGCGCCCGCATCACCAGAAACACCGGCGGAAAGGGCAAGCAGCCGTCGGCGGCTTTCAATTTCACTTCGCGTGACGACATCGCCATTCACCACGGCTACGATGCTATTCACCCCAGCACTTGCGGATTGCGCCTTGGCGGCTAGCATTGGAGCGGCTGGCAGCAATAAGGCCACCAGCAGCGCCAGCGCCAAAGGTGTTTTTCGTGAAGATATCATGGCGCGCATCAACGCCTCCTGCAGCTTGCCGCCCATGGCGGGCAATGTGGCCCAATAGCTCATAATGCCCTCAATCCGACATCGCCGATGGTTTTGAAGCCAAAACGGAACAACAGAACGGTGGCCCCTGGATAGAGATTATTGGTGGCGGGGTCTTCCGCATAGCGCTTGATAAAGCGCGTTTCAAAAATGAAACATTCATCTTCATACAGAGCCGAAAGCCCCACGGAAACCGGGCGATTAAGCTCCACATTCTGTCGGCCAAAGGCGCCGAAACGCCAAAGGCCAAAGCGTTGCGTGGCGCCAACTGCAACTTCTTCACGTTGCGCGTAGGGGTTCAAATAAGGTGTCGGGGGGGCCTGAAGATAGCCCAGCGTGAAGGATGTATCATCAACAGGCCGCACTGTGGCGCTGATATCATAGGCACGCGCGGCCAGGGTTTCCCCATCACGCCGGGCGCGTCCGGTCAGGTCCAGCCAGGAAGCGGGCCGGAAGCTTAGGCGGCTCACATAATCAGAAGCGCGCTTTTCAAGACCGCTATAGGGGTAGAAAGGCCCGCCATCTTCTTGCACGCGAAAGGAACGCCCAACCAGCGCTTCCACTTGGCGGTCTTCTGGCAAGAACCAGGCGCCACGCAACGCCATATCAGCGCGGGTGCCGCCTTCCTGCCGATCCCGTCCGGTGAAGCGATTGAGGGAGAAGAGATTCGCATCCGTGAAATCAAAGACAATGCTGTCTTCATTCGGAATGCGATACTGGCTGCCGGTCATGGGGCCGGTTACCAATTGAATTCGCGGTTCAATCACCTGGCGGCCCCAATCACCGCCATCACGCAGGAAGGGCATACGCCAATCCAATGCTGCGCGTAGATTGGCGGCAGTGCTTTGCCCGCTGGAGGCGCCCGGCGCGAAATTGGGCGCAAGGTTGATATCCTCAAAATCATAGGCGGCGACATCACTTTGCGCGCGCAAAGTCCAGATGCCGCCCAGATCATCCATGCGCGGCAGCGCATAGCCAAGGCGTGAAGAGGCGCGCCGCGTGCTGGTGCCGGTCCCGCGAAAGACGGCGAAGTTCCAAGTATCCACCGTGAAGCGTCCGCCAAGCGAATCTTCCGGTGATTCCCAATCGGCATAGATATTGGGTAATACAAGCGGAATGCGGCTGATATCATCGGTTGAACGCAGGCCCTGATAGGCACGGCCATCAAACCGCGCAAAACCCTCCGAACCCCAGAAGCCTTCGGTGAAAACGGTTGTCGGCAGGACGCGCTGTGACCCGTAGCGATAAATGCGCAGATATTGTTCGGAACTCGCGCGATTGGCATCAAACCCGGCGCGCCAGGTTTCATCCAATGCGAAGCGCCCCTTGGCAAAGATATGGCCGGCAAAGCCTTCTTGCGTGCCGTCACTGCCATCAAGATGGCCGATGGAACTCAATACCTCCACCTCGCCACTATTGAATCGTTGCCGGTAATCCACGCCAAGATTGGGCGCAACGCTGGTGGAGGTAGTGGGGCGCAGCACCAATTCCTTGCTTCCATCAATCGCCCAGTAATAGGGCGTTTCAATGAAACCGCCGAGGTATTTGGTAATGCCGAAGCTTGGGCTGAGAAAGCCTGATTGCCGCGCCGCGGACCCATCCGGATGCTGGAAATAGGGCAACCAAATAACGGGCACGCCGGCCATATCAAGTGAGGCACCACGATAACGCACCTGCTGTTCGGTGCGATCCAAGGTTGCAGTGCGTGCCCGCAACTGCCATAGCGGCGGTGCTAGCGGATCATCCTTGCAGGGATCGCAGACGGAATAGACCACGCGGGAAAGATCAAAGATCGAACCATCCGTCCGTCGTGCGCCGGTGGCGGCGATTCGGCCATTTTGCAGCAGGTAGCCGCGCAAGCCTTCCAGCACGCCATCGCGCATCTGGTTTTCCAGTACAGCGCTTTCGGCGAAGAAAACTTGTCCGTCAGCTTCAATCAACTGCACGTTGCCGCGCGCCGTCGCCACGCCTGTATTGCGGTTATAGGTGAGTTCATCGGCACGCAGCACGCGCCCGCCTTGGAAGGCTTCCACCCTGCCCCGCGCTACCACCAGCGCCGCGTTCTGATCATATTGGACTTCATCGGCAGTGAAGGTAACCGGCGCATCCTGCGGCGTTGGTTGAGCGGCCGCGGGTGCAGGCGCGGCCGCTTGGTTGGGCAGGGTAGGGCTAATGGCGGAAGGTGCTGTGATTGGCGGCAGCAAAGGGGCCTGCGCGAAAGCAGCACCGGCCATCAGAACCAATAGTGTGAACAGCAGGAACCGCATCGCCCGGCGCAACATTCTAGCCATCCTCAAGATGCAGCAACAGCGCCGCTGCCAGTAGGAACCCGGCGCCCGCTGGCGCCCAGGCGGCTAATACCACAGGAAGCGTGCCCGCTTCACCGAATTCGCCGGTAATTTTATCCAGCACGAAAAGCGCAAAACCGGCGCTCACCCCACCCGCAATCATGCGTGCCACCCCGCCGCGGCGGGCAGAACGCATGGAAAACCCTGCCGCCAGCAGCGCCATGGCAGTGGCAAGCAAGGGCAGCGCCAGCAGGGATTGGAAATGCAGCCGGTGCCGGATGGCGGAAAAGCCGGCATCTTCCAGTATTTTGATGAATTCCGGCAGCGCCCAAAGGCTCAGCGTATCAGGTGTCGCGAAGGAATTCTCAATCCGCTCCGGCGTCAATTCAGTTGGAAAATCCACGCTCTGCGGCGCGCCGGCCACGCGTTCCGCGCCGAATAGGATGGCGCCATCAAAGCGCCAGCGCCCGGGCTGCAGCAGGGCTGATGCGGCTTCAATGCGCGCCAAGGGCCGGTCTTCTGCGGAAAGCCGCCAAATGGTCACCTCAGCAAGGCGGAGCGCTTCGCCCGGCCGCAAATCCCGGGTGGCAATGGGCCGGCCTGAGATGATGGCAACCCCTTGCGGTTGCAGCCCTTCATCTGCCTGGCGCAGCCACAGCCTGCCCCCGGCAAGCGCCGTGATGCCGCCAGTATTGCGGAGGTAAAGCTGATCCAGCCGCTCAGCCCGCGCCAGCATGGCGGAAGAAAGGGGCGAAAGCGCTGTGCTGGCGCCAAGCCCCAGCAGTAACGCCACCAGTACCGGGCCGGCCAGAAAGCCCCAGGCAGAAATGCCCGCCGCGCGGGCCACCACCAATTCGGAAAACCGCGTCAGCCGCCAAAAAGCGATGAGACCCCCCAGAAGCACCGCAAAGGGCAGGATTTGCATCGCCACATATGGCACGCGCAGCCCGGCAATTTGCGCGACAAGCGCGAAATTCGCCTCAGGCCGCGTCGCGGCACGGCGCAGCAATTCGATCAAATCAAACAAAGCCACCAGCGCTGAGAGTGCCAGCACCATCAGCAGCGCCATGGCGGCAAAGCGCCGCGCCACATAGGCCATGAGCGTGATGGGCAGCGTCATGGCAAAGCCTCTCTCGGTGGGGCTTTGCGCGGCAGGCCGGGCGCGCCACCCAGCCACCAGGCGGAAATTACGGCGGGCAGGGCGGCATGTAGCCAGATCAGCCAGATCAGCCCATCACGCCGCGCCGCGGCATTGCCTATCGTGAGACCAAGCGCCAGCAGCGTCACCATCACGCCAATGCCAAGCGCCACACCAGCGCCCCCGCCATGGCGGCGGAATTGCCCGGTTAGCGCCACCGCCAGCCCCACCAAAGCAAAGGAGAGCGCGGTCAGCGGGCTTGCCATGCGCTGATGTGCCTCTGCCCGGAAGCGCCGGATTTCACGCGGGCGCAAGGCCTCGGTGGGATCGGGGTCCAGCAATTCAGCGATGGAGCGTTCGCGGCTATCGCGGCTGCGGGTTTCCTCCGTGCGGGCAACGCGGGCCAGATCGACGCTGTTTTCCGAAAAACTAAGCACAGAAAGCCGCGGCGGCGCGCCAGAGGGGCCCTTTTCCATCTGCTGGCGCACCCCATCGTAAAGCGTCACGCGCGGGCCTTCCGCGCCTGGGGTAATGCGCCCGGATTGCGCCAGTATGGTCACCGCCCCGCCGGCTTCCCGCTGGTCATGCACCAGAATCCCGCGCAGCGTGCCATCGGCATCGCGCTTGCGGGCATAGACGGTCAGGTCATTACCGACAGTGGAAAAGACGCCTTCCTGCAACAGCACGCCGACCAATTGATTGCGGATTTCGAATTGCCATTGCCGAAAGGCCGCGTGGCTGAGTGGGACCAGCCAGAAATTCAGCAGCGACATCACGGCCACTACAATTAGTGCCAGCCCCAAGCCAGGGCGCGCGATCTGCCAGTTGGAAAGCCCCGCCGCGCGCATCACCACCAATTCGCGGTCCCCCGCCAGCCGCAAATGAACGAACAGCATCACAATGAAGGTCGTGATCGGCAGAATGACGGAAAAGAAAGATGGCAAAAGCAGGCTGGTGAGTTCAAAAAATACCGCCAGCGACAGTCCGCGATCCAGCACCAATTCAATGAAACGCAAGGATTGCGTCAGCCAGACAAGCGCCGCCAGACCCACCGTTACGGCAAGCAGGGCCAGCGCAAGCTGGCGGAAAAGGTAGCGATCGAGCAGGGTCATCGGCTGCGCTACCCTACCCGCTTGGCGCTAATGCCGAAAGCGGCAAAGGCTTCAGGGCAGCACCTTGCCGGGATTCATCAGCCCTTTTGGGTCCAGCGCCGCCTTGATTTGCCGCATCACGGCCAATTCAGCCCCGCCGCGCCATTCTTCCATCATATCGGTCTTGAGCTGGCCGATGCCGTGTTCGGCGCTGAAGGACCCATCCAATTCCCGCACCACTTCATTCACGCAATCCATGATGTCATGGCTGCGGGCGAGGAAAGCCGCCGGATCAGCGCCTTCGGGCTGCACCAGATTCACATGGATATTACCATCCCCCATATGGCCGAAGGGCATGGGACGAATGCCGGGAATAAGGCGTCGGCAGGCTTCTGACGCGCGTTCGATCAATTCCGGCACGCGGGAGACGGGGACGGAGACATCATTCTTCACTGAAGCACCGGCCTTGCGCTGCGCTTCAGTGTGTTCTTCGCGAATGCGCCACAGCGCAGCGCGCTGCGCTTCGCTTTCCGCCAGCACGGCATCCAGCACTTCACCAGATTCCATCGCCGGCGCCAGCACTTGTTCCGCCAGGCCGCGCAAATCCGCATCTGGTCGGGTAGATGCCAAATCAATCAGCGCGTAATGCTGGGCGCGTTCAGCCAGCGGCAGCGTGACACCGGGGATCAGTTGTACGGTCAGGTCAACACCATCGCCTGACATATATTCAAAGGCGCGGATCGCGCTTTCGTCATTCTCCCGAAAGCGGCGAAACAGGCCAAGCGCGGCCGCGGCATCGCGCACGGCAACGAAGATTACCTCATTGGTGCGGGGGCGGGCGAAAAGCTTGAGCACGGCAGCGGTGATAATGCCAAGCGTGCCCTCGGCGCCCACAAAAACATGGCGCAAAGCATAGCCGGTATTGTCTTTGCGTAGCCGCCTGAGGCCATGCCAGATGCTGCCATCGGGCAGCACCACTTCAAGCCCCAGCATCAATTCACGCGCATTGCCGTAACGCACCGTGTTATTGCCGCCAGCATTGGTGGAAAGCACGCCGCCGATCATCGCCGTGCCTTCGCCCCCGAAACTGAGCGGAAACAGGCACCCGGCAGCGGCGGCAGCTTCCTGCGCGGTCTTCACCACCACCCCCGCTTCGGCCGTCATGGTCATATCCAGCGGGTCAAGGTCCAGGATGCGGTTCATGCGCGCAAGTGAGACAATCACGGCCCGCCCCGAAGCATCCGGCGTGGCGCCACCGACCATGGAGGTATTGCCCCCCTGCGGCACAATGGCGATGCCAGCGCCAGCGCAAAGCCTAACGGCTTCGGCCAATTCGGCCGTATTGGCGGGGCGCAGCAAGGCCAGGGCGCGGCCCTGATAGAGGCTCCGCCAATCGGCCAGCGCGGGGGCCAGATCGGTGGGTTCGGTCAGCAGCCCGGCGGGGCCAAGCAGGCTGGCAAGCGCGGAGGGAAGGGGGGAGGATTCGGCCATAGGCTGTTCAAACCCCCCCGGCACAGCGCGGTCAAGTTCCTGCTATTCTACTTTGATATCCGCCGCCGTGATCAGCGCCTGCCAGCGGGTGATCTCGGCGGCGTTGAAGCGGGCCAATTCCGCCGCATCCCCCGGCATGGGTTCAAAACCGAGGGTGGAAAGGCGGTCCACCACCGAAGGGTCCACCAATGCCCGCGTCAGCGCCGCCCCCATGCCGCGCAAAGCCTCGGCCGGGGTATTGGCCGGGGCGTAGACGCCCATCCAGGCAGCGATGTCATAGCCCGCCAATCCGGCTTCCTGGAGGGTGGGCAGGTTGGGCAGCAAGGCGCTACGTTGCGCGCCCGTCACCGCCAAGGGCCGCACCTCATTCCCGCGCGCCAAAGGAATCCCAATGGTGAGGTCCACAATGGCGAAGGAAATCCGCCCCGCCACCAAATCAGTCATGGTATTGGCCGAGGAGCGATAGGGTACATCCAACACCTCGGCCCCGATTTGGCGCACAAAGCTTTTGCCGGCGGCGAGATAGACCGCCGACCAATGGCCGAAAGTGTATTTGCCCGGTTCCGCCTTCAGCGCAGTGATGAAGGCGCCGATGTTTTCCGCCTTCACGCCCGGATGCACCGCCAGCATCAGCGGAAAGACACCAATGCGCCCGACCGGGGCGAAATCCCGCAGCGGATCATAGGGCAGGCTGCGATAAAGCGCGGGATTGATCGCTTGGGTCGTGCCGGTGGTGAAGAAAAAACTATAGCCATCGGGCCGGGCGCGTGCTGCCGCGACCGCGCCGATATTACCATTAGCGCCGCCACGATTTTCGATCACCACCGCCTGCCCAAGATTGCGCCCGAGGTGATCGGCCAGGATGCGCGCCACGCCATCCGTGCCACCGCCGGCGGCAAAGGGGACGATGGCGGTGATGGGCCGTTCGGGCCAGGCGGCCAGGCTTGGGGCGGTGAGCGCCATAAACGCGCCAATGATCCAGCCAAGAAGACGCATGCTTCCTCTCCTTATTCCCGCGCGGTTGGTGTGCGCTTTATTTATCTGCCGCCATGCTGTGCTGATACGTGGCCGGGGTCCAGCCCCCGTGCCGCTTGACAGTCTTTCAGCGCCTGCCGAGGCTTTCGCTTTGTAGACAAGGATAAAACACCGTGACCGCTGCGCTGGATGGGCTGCTTGTTCTGGATCTCACGAATTTTCTCTCTGGCCCCTATTGCGCCATGCTGCTGGGTGATCTCGGCGCCGATGTCATCAAGGTAGAACGCCCCGATGGCGGCGATGATGCGCGGCGCATGCCGCCTTTTGTGGAAGGCCGCAGTCAGCCCTTTGCTGTTTGGAACCGCAATAAGCGCAGCATGACGGCGGATTTGAAAAAGCCTGAAGATGTTGAACTGGTCCGGCAATTGGCGCTACGCGCTGATGTGCTGGTGGAGAATTTCCGCCCCGGCACGCTCGCGCGGCTTGGGCTTGGCTGGGAAGACCTCAGCGCTGCCAATCCGCGGCTGATCTGGTGCGCGATTTCAGGCTTTGGCCAGACCGGGCCTTGGGCGGATCATGGTGGCTTGGACATGATGGCGCAGGGCATGTCTGGCCTCATGGCCGGCAATGGCCCGGCTGATGGCGAGCCCTATCGCCTGCCGATCGCCATTACCGATGTCACAGCAGGGATGTTCTCTGCCCTGTCAGTGCTGGCCGCCTTGCAGGCGCGTGAGAAGACAGGGCAGGGCCAGCGCATTGACCAATCCCTGTTTGAAGCCGGTGTGGCGCTTGGCGTTTATGAAGCGGCGCATGTTTTTGCCCATGGCACGCGCCCTTCGCGGCTTGGGCAATTGCATCGCGGATCGGCCCCCTATCGCGTGTTTCAGACCGCCGATGGCTACATCACCCTTGGCGCTTCCAAGGAGAAATTCTGGCAGGCGTTATGCGGCATTATCGAACGCCCGGAACTGGCCACCGATCCGCGCTTCAAGACCAATGCAGATCGTGTCGCCAATAATCCCGCGCTGATCGAGATTTTGCAGAATATCCTGGCCACGCGCCCCAGCGCGCATTGGCTGGCAGCGCTTGGTAAGGCCGGCATCCCTTCAGAAGCCGTGCTGTCTTACGACGAGGCTTTGGCCCATCCGCAAGGCCAGGCGCGTGGCCTGGTGGAGAAATTTGAAGACCCTGCGCGCGGGCCGATCCAGCATTTGGCCTCTCCCTTGCGGTTGGAGGGCACGCCGGCACGCATCACCCGCCGCGCACCGGATTTGGGCGAACATAATGAGGAGATCAGGGCATGGCTCACGCGGGGGTGAAGGTGATGCGGCGGATATTGTGTGGGGTGCTGCTGACACTTGGCCTGCTCAACCCCGCTGGCGCGCAGGAGGATTATCCGAATCGGCAAATCAGGCTGATTGTGGTTTTCGCCCCGGGTGGCGGGGCTGATACCACAGCCCGCGTAGTGGCGGGGCCCATGTCGCAAATCCTGGGCCGACAGGTGGTGGTGGAAAACCGACCCGGCGGCGTTTATGGCGGGCAGATTGCAGCCACGGCGCGCCCCGATGGCTATACGCTGATGGCGGATGCTTCAGCCTTCGCAGTGCGCCATAGGCTACATGCCAATCTTTCCTTTGATTA
>CAIMVB010000285.1 GCA_903844785.1 uncultured Rhodospirillales bacterium
AGGTGCTGTGGATACTCGACGAACTCGGGCAGCCTTATGATCGCGTGGATGCCGGCATGGAACATGGCCGGGTGAATGATGCGGATTACCGCGCCATGAACCCAAATGGCCGTGTGCCAACCCTGGTAGATGGCGATTTCATCCTGTGGGAATCGAATAGCGTGCTGCGGTATCTGGCAATGAAATATCAAAGCCCGCTTTACCCGGCGGCACCTGCGGCGCGCGCTTCGGCGGATCGCTGGATGGATTGGCAGCTTTCGACCCTCGGCCCCGCTGAGCGCAATCTGTTCTGGGGCCTGGTGCGCACGCCGCCCGAAAAGCGCGACATGGCGCAGATTGAAGCGGCGGCGAAGGCGGCGGGCGAATGCTGGGCCATTCTTGACCATTGGATCAGCAAGCATGGCGGCCCGTATTTGGATGGCGCGACCATGACCATCGCGGATATCGTGCTGGGCTGTTACGCGCGGCGCTGGTTTGGCCCAGAAGTGCGCCTGCCCGGGATGCCGGAATTCCCCACCTTGGCGTGCTGGTATGCCAAACTTGGCGAAAGGCCCGGCTTTCAGCGCTGGCTGGCGCCGCCACTGACCTGAAGGAAAACACCATGCCCGGTTACCTGATCGCCAACGTTAAAGTTACTGACCCTGAGGGTTTTGAACGTTATCGCGCCGGGGTCCCGGCGGTGATCGCGCAATATGGCGGGCGCTATGCTGTGCGGGGTGGTACGATGGAAAAGCTTGAAAATGCCGAAGGCTTCAACCGCATGGTGGTACTGGAATTCCCCAGCCTGGATGCTGCCCGCGCCTTCTATTTCAGCCCGGAATATGCGCCGCTTCTGAAACTGCGGATTGAAAGCACGGATAGCCAAGTGGTGCTGGTTGACGGGTATTCTCCGTGAAACCCGGGAACGACGTAAAAAATCCTCACGATTCAACCGAATCGCCTTGATCCCGCCACGGTGTCGCGGAAATGTAACATCCCATGAGACCACTGATCGGCATTTCCTGCTGCATTAAGCCCTTCGGCACTTTCGGTACGCCCAATCACGCGGCGTCTGACAGCTATGTGCGCGTGGTGCGCGGCCCGATGGGCGGCACCCCGGTGCTGCTGCCGGCGGCGGGCGAGGAGGCGGCGCAGGATTATCTGGCCCATATCAATGGCCTGATCCTGACCGGCAGCCGGTCCAATGTCTGGCCTGGCCATTATGATGGCCCGCCCCATGCGGAAGGCACGCCGGAAGACCAGCAGCGCGATGCCACCACCCTGCCCCTGATCCGTGCCGCCATTGCGGCGGGGGTGCCTTTGCTCGCGATTTGTCGCGGCATGCAGGAATTGAATGTGGCGCTGGGCGGCAGCCTGGATCAGCGCGTGCAGGATTTGCCGGGGCGGATGGATCATTCCACCCCATCGGATCAGAAAATCCCGCTGGTGAGGACCGGTAAGGCGCATTTGGTGCGTATTGATGGTGCTGGGGCTTTGGCCGCGACACTCACCGCGCCATCACGCGGGGCGGCGCGGCTTGCGGTGAATTCACTGCATAACCAGGCAGTGCAACGCCTGGCGCCGCGCCTGGTCGCTGAGGCCTGGGCACCCGACGGCACCATTGAAGCGGTCCGGGTGGAAGGGGCGCGCGGTTTCGCGCTGGGCGTGCAATGGCACCCGGAATATGATTGGGAAAAGGATGCCGATAGCCGCGCGATTTTTGAGGCCTTCGGCCGCGCCGCCGCCCAACATGCCGGGGCAAAGCTGGCGGCCGCGGCAGAATAAAACATAATCTTCACCAAGCTGTGTCAGCTTTGGGGCTTCCCTTTTTCCCTCAATTGTTCTAGATACTTAGCGGTCGGCGGATCTTTGCCGGCGGTCGCGATCCGGCTTCCCCTGCCGGCTCGCCCGACCTTTCCGATCGGAAAATACAAAGTAGCGCCCGGTCACCCCCCTGACCGGGCGTTTTTGTTTTTTGGTGAATCATGGCGCGCCAATGGGATGCGGCACACTGCTACCATAGCGTGCAAAGCGTCGGTTCAGTCTTCCGGCATGCCGCGCCAAGGGCTATAGCGGCGCCAATGGTCTGAAGGAGCTTTGCAAGATGGTTTCCTATGTCTTCCCGCCCCCGCCTGTGGCCGCGCTGCCGATCAAGGGCAGTGACGCGCTTTTCCCGGTGCGCCGGATTTTTTGCGTGGGCCGCAATTACGCCGAACACGCGATTGAAATGGGCAGCGATCCAACCCGCGAACCGCCCTTCTACTTCGCCAAGCCGGCGGATTCCGTGGTGATCAATGGCGCGGATATGCCCTACCCGTCCGTGACCAAATCGCTGCATCATGAAATGGAACTGGTGGTGGCCATCGGGCGCGGCGGGCACAATATCTCGGTCGCTGACGCGCTTTCACATGTGTGGGGCTATTGCGCCGGCTTAGATATGACCCGCCGCGACATCCAGAATGAGGCGAAAAAGACCGGCCGCCCCTGGGATATGGGCAAGGGCTTCGACAAATCCGCCCCCATGGGCCTTTTGGTGCCTGCCGCCGGGATTGACCCTTCCAAGGGCAAGATCGAACTCAAGGTGAATGGCAAGGTCACGCAGACATCCGATCTTTCCAAGCTGATCTGGTCTGTGCCTGAAGTCATCGCCAATTTGTCCGAACTGGTCGAACTCGCTCCTGGCGATTTGATCATGACCGGCACGCCGGAAGGGGTTGCTGCCGTGGTGCGTGGCGATGTGCTGGAAGGCTTTGTTGAGGGCGTGGGCGAAATCCGCACCAAGATCATCTGATCCGCGCGCGCGCCTGAATGGCCAAGGATCGCAGCCGCTTTGTCTGCCAAGCCTGCGGGGCATTCAGCCCCAAATGGCAGGGGCGCTGCGATGCCTGTGGCGAATGGAATACGCTGATCGAGGAAACCACCGCCCCGCGCGGCCCCGGCCCTGCGGCGAAAACCGCCGGCGGGCGCCGCGTTGAATTTGTGGGGCTGAAGGGCGAATCCGCCCCCCCGCCGCGCATCGTGACCGGCATTGCGGAACTAGACCGCGTTTTGGGCGGCGGCTTCGTGCCGGCCTCTGCTGTGCTGGTGGGGGGCGACCCCGGCATCGGCAAATCCACCATTTTGTTGCAGGCGGCGGCGCGTTTGGCATCTGGCGGGCGGCGCGTTCTGTATATCTCCGGCGAAGAAGCGGTGGAGCAGGTCAGGCTCCGCGCCGCCAGGCTTGGGCTTTCCGATAGCCCGATGGAATTGGCTGCGGCTTCGGCCTTACGCGATATTGGCGCCAGCTTGGAACAGGAAAGCGACGCCGCGCTGGTGGTGATGGATTCCATCCAGACCGTGTGGCTGGATGCGCTGGATTCCGCGCCGGGTACGGTGGCGCAGGTGCGCGCTTGTGCGGCGGAACTCATACGGCTCGCGAAATCGCGCGGCTTTGCCCTGGTGTTGGTGGGGCATGTGACCAAGGAAGGCACTTTGGCCGGGCCGCGCGTGCTGGAACATATGGTGGATGCCACGCTGTATTTTGAAGGCGATCGCGGGCATCAATTCCGCATCCTGCGCGCGGTGAAAAACCGCTTTGGCGCGACTGACGAGATTGGCGTGTTCGAGATGACGGATCGCGGCTTGGTCGAAGTTGCCAATCCATCGGCGCTGTTTTTGGCGGAACGGCGCGGCAATGTTTCGGGCTCAGCTGTCTTTGCCGGCATTGAAGGCACGCGGCCTGTGCTGGTCGAAATCCAGGCGCTGCTGTCGCCATCCTCCGGCGGGTCGCCGCGACGGCAGGTGGTGGGCTGGGATTCCGGGCGGCTTTCCATGCTGCTGGCGGTGCTGGAAGCGCGTTGCGGCATGAGCCTTGGCCAGAATGATGTCTATTTGAATATCGCGGGCGGTTTGCGCATCACCGAACCCGCGGCGGATTTGGCGGTGGCGGCGGCGCTGGTTTCGGCCGCGACAGACAGACCCACCGATTCCGGCGCGGTTTATTTCGGTGAGGTCGGGCTTTCGGGAGAGGTGCGGCAAGTCTCTCAGGCTGACTCGCGCCTTAGGGAAGCGGCGAAGCTGGGTTTTTCCGCCGCCACCCTGCCGCGCCGTATCGCCCGCGGGGGCCGTACGGCGGCGGCGCCAGACGGGCTGGGGCTTTCGGAAATCGGCCATTTGGCTGATCTGGTGGCACGGTTTGCCGAAAAGACCCTGTCGTCCAAGAGCAAGGCGTGACGCGCAGCCCAGCCAGGGCTATAGGGGCCAGACATGAATTGGGTTGATGCCATTCTGCTGGGGGTGATTGCCCTGTCAGCCATCCTGGCCTTTTTCCATGGCCTGGTGCGTGAAGCGCTGGGCGTGGCGGGCTGGATTGGCGCGGCTGTGGTGGCCCTGCTGGCGCGCAAAGAACTGCTGCCCTTTCTGGAGCCCTATTTCACGCCGGCTTGGCTGGCTGAGGCCATTGGCGCCGGCATTGTGTTTCTGGTCGCCTTGGTGGTCTTCAAGCTGATGATCAATGCGGTGGCGGATCGTGTGCAGGATTCCGCCTTGGGCGGCATTGACCGCGTGCTGGGGCTGGTATTCGGCGCGGCGCGCGGCGCATTTCTACTGGTGGTGGCCTATATCGTCGCGGGCTTGCTGCTGCCTGGGGATCGCTGGCCGGAACCCGTGCTTGAAGCGCGATCTCTGCCGCTACTCTCGCAAGGGGCCAATCTGCTGGTGGAAGCCATGCCGGCAGAATATCGCCCACGCTTGAATGAACCGCCCTTGCCGCGTTCCCCCACTGTTGAAGAATTGCTGCGCCCCCCTGCGCGCAGCCGGAATTGAGGTTGCCCATGCCGCGTGTCGCGCAATTCGATGATGACAAGCCGCATGAGGAATGTGGTGTGTTCGGCGTGTGGAATGGCGGCGATGCCGCGGCGCTGACTGCGCTTGGCCTGCATGCGCTGCAGCATCGCGGCCAGGAAGCGGCAGGTATTGTCACGCTGGATGAAGCTGGCTTGTTCCATGCCCATAAAGGGCTTGGCCTGGTTGGCGATAATTTCGGTGAGGCAAAAATCATCGCTTCACTGCGTGGCGCCCATGCGGTCGGGCATAATCGCTACGCTACCACTGGGGAAACCGCGCTCCGTAATGTGCAGCCGCTTTATGCCGATTTTGAATTTGGCGGTTTCGCGGTCGCGCATAATGGCAATCTGACCAATGCCTACGCTTTGAAGCGCGCCTTGGTGCGGCGCGGTTGCCTTTTCCAAAGCACGACAGATTCGGAAGTTTTCATTCATCTGATTGCGATCAGCCTTTATTCGACTGTGATCGATCGGCTGATTGATGCGCTGAAGCAGGTGCAGGGTGCCTATTCACTGGTGGCCTTGCATAATGGTGCATTGATTGGCGCGCGTGATCCGCTGGGCGTGCGGCCTTTGGTGCTGGGGCGTCTGCCGAATGGTGGGCTGGTGCTGGCATCGGAAACCTGCGCTTTGGACATTGTGGGTGCGGAATTCGTGCGCGATATCGAAGCCGGCGAATTGGTGGTGATTGACGATAATGGCTTGCGCAGCATCAAGCCCTTCAGCCGCACTGAAAGCCGCTTTTGCATTTTCGAATATATCTATTTCGCGCGGCCAGACAGCGTCATGGAAGGCACGCCGGTTTATGAAACGCGCAAGCGCATTGGCGCGGAATTGGCGCGTGAAAGCGGTGTAGCGGCGGATTTGATCGTGCCCGTGCCTGATTCCGGCGTGCCGGCGGCGATGGGGTATGCGGTGGAATCAGGCATTCCCTTCGAACTCGGCATTATTCGCAATCATTATGTCGGGCGCACCTTCATTGAACCGACGGACCAGATCCGCAACTTGGGTGTTAAGCTGAAGCACAGCGCCAATCGTGCGATGTTACAGGGCAAGCGCGTGGTACTGGTGGATGATTCCATCGTGCGCGGCACCACAAGCCGCAAGATCGTGGAAATGGTGCGCCAGGCGGGCGCGACGGAAGTGCATATGCGCATCTCCTCCCCCCCCACGACGCATTCCTGCTATTACGGCATTGATACACCCGAACGCGCGCATCTGATGGCCGCCAAGCATGATCTGGCTGAGATGGCGCGCATTATCGGTGTGGATAGCTTGGCTTTTATTTCGCTCGATGGGCTCTATCGCGCTTTGGGCAAGCCGGGGCGTGATGCCGCCAAGCCGCAATTCTGCGATGCCTGCTTCACCGGCGAATACGCGATTCCGCTGACCGATTGGACCGATAATTCAGACCGGCAGCTTTCCCTGCTGCAACCGGCGGGGCAATGAATATGGCGGCTTTGGAAGGCCGGGTCGCGCTGATCACTGGCGCGTCACGCGGGATTGGGGCGGCACTTGCCTTGGAATTGGCCAAGCTTGGCGCGCAATGCGTATTGGTGGCGCGCACCCAGGGCGGGCTGGAAGAAGTGGATGACTCGATCCGCGCTGCCGGCGGGAAGCCAGCTACCCTGCTGCCTTTCAATTTGCAGAAAGCCGAAAAAGATATCGACATGATCGGGCCTTCGATTGTGGAACGCTTCGGACGGTTGGATATTTTGGTGCATAATGCAGGCACGCTGAATAAGCTGACGCCAGTTGCCCATATTGATCCGCGCGATTGGGCGGAAGTGGTCGCGGTGAACCTGACCGCAAGCTGGCGCCTGATCCGCAGTTGCGATCCGCCCTTGCGCGCTTCTGATGCGGGGCGGGCGGTGTTTCTCACTACCGGCGCGGCGCAAAATCCGCGTCCCTATTGGGGCATGTATGGTGCCACAAAGGCGGGGATGGAACATCTGGTGGCGACCTGGGTTGCCGAGGTAGAGAGCACGCCCTTGCGCGTTAATCTTGTGGATCCGGGCAGGGTGGCTACAAAGTTGCGCGCCGCGGCCTATCCGGGTGAGGATCAGACGAAGCTTGCGCAGCCCACGGATGTGGCGCCGGGCCTTGCCGCTTTCTGTCTGCCTTCCGAGACGCGCCACGGCGCGCGGGTAAGGCTTGGGGGTTAGCCGCGCCATGACAAAGCGCCGCGTCTTTCTTCAGGCCGCGTTGCTGCTTCCCTCCGCGGCTCTGGCACAGGCCCCGTCAACGCCGGCATCCCGCTTGGCGGCGGGTAAATCCGCACTGAATGCGGCCAATGCTGGGCGCTGGGCTGAGGCTGAAAGCTATGCCGCCGCCGCTGATCCTTTGGTGGCGAAGCTGGTGCAATGGATACGCCTGACCCAGCGTAATGCCCCTGCCACTGTGGCAGAACAAGTGGCCTTTTTGCGCAATAATCCTGATTGGCCCCTGGCTGATACGATTGCGCGCCGTGCGGAGGTTGGATTTGGTGGCGCAGGCGATGATGCGCTGGCGTTGGGGCATTTCGCCACCTTCGCGCCGCGAAGCCTTGCCGCTGCGCTGCGCTACGCAGAGGCGTTGAGCAGGGCAGGGCGCGGCCAGGATGTTGCGGCGGTGCTGCGCCGCGCTTGGCTGGATGCACCGGGCGACGCGGCAGCCGAGACGCGCATTCTTGAACAATTCGGCCGTGTACTTACAGCGGATGATCATGCCCAACGCTTTGATCGGCTTTATTTCGCCCGCGATCTACCAGCCGCGCACCGCGCACTTGAAAGGCTGACCGGCGCGCGGCTGAATGCCGGCCGCATCCGTTTGGCCCTGGCCGGTGAATCTGGTGCGGCATATATGGCCCAACGCCCGCTTGATTTGGGCTGGGCTTATGAAAAGGCACGCGTCTTGCGCCGCCGCGATCAGGAT
>CAIMVB010000286.1 GCA_903844785.1 uncultured Rhodospirillales bacterium
CCTTTACCACGCGCGTCGAGCCTGTTTCGCCCCCATCTGCCGCTGATAAGGCGGGTGATTGGTGGAGGCGCCGGGTACCGCCCCCGGGTCCGCAACGCTTATTCCGAGCCGTGTTTATCGCCATAGTCACCGAAGTGACGGGGCAGATATAGGCGTTGTGGCGCAGGATTTCGAGGGGGCTTATGCGCCCGGCAACCCCTTTTCCACCACGCGGGCATAAAGCGCCGCGCCATAGGGGATTGCCTCATCATTGAATTGATAGCGCGGGTTATGCGGCATGGCGCCATCGCCATTGCCGACATGAATATAAGCGCCGGGGACGCGTTCCATCATGAAGGAAAAATCCTCAGACCCCATGCCCGGCGGCTTGTCGCGCGCCACCTTGGCATCGCCGACCAATTCGGCGGCGGCATTGGCGAAGGCTTCGGTCTGTTCCGCGTCATTGATGGTGGGCGCGAAGATCAGGCGGTAATCCAGGCTGGCCGAAGCGCCGAAACCAGCCGCGACCCCTTCCGCCACGCGCTTCAGCCCTTCTTCGATTTGGGCGCTGACCTCACGCGCGAAAAACCGCGCAGTGCCGGAAATCACGGCGGTTTCGGGAATGACGTTATAGGCATCGCCCCCCACCACCTTGGTCACACTCACCACCGCCGCATCGCGCGGGGCGATATTGCGGGAGACGATGGATTGCAGCGCGGTGGTGACATGGCAGGCGGCCAGGACGGGATCGATTGAGACCTCTGGCCGCGCGCCATGGGCACCCTTGCCGGTGATGGTGATATCGAAAAAGGCGCCCCCCGCCGCGGTGGGGCCGCTGCGAATGGCGTATTCGCCAACCGGCATGCCGGGGCGGTTATGCATGCCGTAAATCGCGTCACAGGGGAAACGCTCAAACAAGCCATCCTCCAGCATGGCAAGCGCGCCGCCGCAGCCTTCTTCGCCGGGCTGGAAGATGAAATGGACAATGCCGTCGAAATTGCGGGTCTCCGCCAGATATTTGGCCGCACCCAGCAGCATGGTGGTATGGCCATCATGCCCGCAGGCATGCATCGCCCCCTTCACCGTGCTGCGATAGGGAACATCATTCATTTCTTCCATCGGCAGCGCATCCATATCGGCGCGCAGCCCAATGGCGCGGTTGCCGCTGCCATTCCGCAGCACCCCCACCACGCCCGTGCCACCCACGCCGCGATGGACTTCAATGCCCAAGGCTTCCAGCGCCGAGGCCACTTTCTCCGCCGTGCGGAATTCGGCCATGCCCAGTTCCGGATGGGCGTGTAGGTCCTGCCGGAAGGCAGTCAGTTCGGCGTGGTGGCGGCGGATCGCGTCAATCGGGGACATGGTGGCTCCGGGGGTTCTGGGCGGTTTCCCGCCCATCCTGCCCGGAAGTGGGGCAGGGCGGAAGCACCCGCGCTTGACCCGCCCGCCCCCCACCGCTACCGCCAAAAGCGTCAGAAAGGGCGAATCTCACCATGGCACTGACCGAAGCACAGCAACAGGAAATCGAAGCCGCGCGCGCCGGCCAGGCGCCGACGCGCCGCCCAACCGTGCCCGCGCTGGAAGCCATGCTGTTCGAGGCGCTCCCCGTGCTTGATCACGGCTTTGTCCGGGTGATCGATTACATGGGCGATGACGCCGCCATTGTGCAGGCAGCGCGCGTTTCCTATGGCCGCGGCACGCGCGCAGCGAATGAGGATCGCGGCCTGATCCGGTATTTGATGCGCCACCGGCACAGCACGCCTTTTGAGATGTGCGAAATCAAATACCACGTGAAGCTGCCAATCTTTATCGCGCGGCAATGGATCCGGCATCGCACCGCCAATGTGAATGAATATTCCGCGCGCTATTCCATCCTGGACCGCGAATTCTACATCCCCGCGCCGGAACATCTGGCCGCGCAATCTTCCATGAACCGCCAGGGGCGCGGCGATGTGCTTGAAGGCGCTGAGGCCGCGCGCGTGCTTGATCTGCTGCGCGAAGACGCGACGCGCAATTACGACCATTACCTTGAAATGCTGAATGAGGATGATGAAGGCGCTGCGCGCGATGAAAGCCGCCAGGGCCTGGCGCGCGAATTGGCGCGGATGAACCTGACGCTGAACGCCTATACGCAATGGTATTGGAAGACGGATTTGCACAATCTGCTGCATTTCCTGTCGCTGCGCGCCGATGCCCATGCGCAATATGAAATCCGCGTTTATGCTGATGCCATGCTGAAAACTGTGCAGGCCTGGGTGCCGATGGCCTTTGAAGCCTTCCGCGATTATCGCATGGGTGCTGTGACCTTCTCAGCCCAGATGATGGCGATCCTGCGCCGGATGCTGGCGGGCGAGAAAGTCACGCAGGAAAGCAGCGGGCTTTCCAAGCGCGAATGGCGCGAAATGATGGAAATGCTGGGGCAAGAAGGCTGAACCCATGTCCGATGCGCGCGGCCGCGGCGTGGCGCGTCAGGCGCATTCCGGCGTAAGGGCGCGGCCTGCTGGGCGCAAGCTGCGAATGCCCGCGCCCGGTTGGCGCCAACGCTTTGGCTTCATCATTGCCTTTGTGCTGGCGACACTGATCGGACTGCCGCTGGCGAATGCGCTGATGGGTGAAGTGGCGGCCATGGTGCTGGCCGCCTTCATTGGTGGTTTCGCGCTGGGGCGAATGACGCTGAAGCAGCGCTAACCAATCCTCATTCCATCACAATCTTCGGCGCGGCATCCGCCTTCGCTGCTGCCTTTTCCCAAACGCGGCGCGCGATGCGGCGATAGGATTGCGCTTCTTCCGAATCAGGCCGCGCCATCACAATGGGCGTGCCAGCATCGGCCAATTCGCGGATTTCAAGCTTCAGCGGCAATTCGCCCAAGAACTCCACCCCAAGCCGCTCCGCTTCCCGCTTCGCCCCGCCATGGCTGAAAATATCCGACCGATGGTTGCAATTGGGGCAGCAGAAGAAGGACATATTCTCGATCAGCCCCAGCACCGGGACATTGACCTTCTCGAACATGCGCACACCGCGCCTGGCATCCAACAGCGCCACATCCTGGGGCGTGGAGACAATCACCGCGCCCGCCAAGGGCACGCGTTGGGACATGGTAAGCTGCGCATCACCCGTCCCCGGCGGCATATCCACAATCATGACATCCAGGGGGCCCCAGGCGACCTGGCCCATCATCTGTTCAAGCGCGCCCATCACCATGGGCCCGCGCCAGATCATCGGCGTTTCTTCCTCAACCAGGAAGCCGATGGACATGGCCTTCAGCCCCCAGCGGCTGAGCGGCATGATGCGCTGGCCCTCTGAGCGCGGCCTTTCGCGCGTGCCGAGCATTTGCGGCAGCGACGGCCCGTAAATATCCGCATCCAAAAGCCCGACCTTGAGGCCGTCCGCCGCCAAGGCCACCGCCAGATTGACCGCGGTGGTGGATTTACCGACGCCCCCCTTACCGGAAGCCACCGCGATGATCGCCCGCACATCGGCAAGCAACATGGGCCCGGGGCTCGCGGGGCCGCGCGGGGTGGCGGGGCGGGCGGCCGGCGCCGCTTCGGCGCGATGCGCGGTTAGCACTGCGGTTGCGGAAATCACCCCGGGCACGGCGCGGGCGGCGGCTTCCGCCGCAGCGCGCACCGGTTCCATGGCGCTGGCGGCTTCCCGCGCCACCTGCAGGGCGAAATGAACCATGCCATCGCGCACCACCAGGCCCTGCACCATCCCCGCCGCCACCACATCGCGGCCAGAGGCCGGGTCCTTCACCATCGCCAGGGCTTTTGTCACCGCTGCCGCCAAATCATCCGCCATCGCTTGAAAAGCCCTTGCCCATGGTCAATATCCGCCCAGCCCGGGTTACAGCGCTGTTAGCTGCTTTCCGGGTGGGTCGCAGGCCTCTATATGGTGGTTGGCTTCCCGCTTGAAGCATCCCGCCCAAATTTGGGCATGTGGTTTTTGACGTTCACCTGCTGGAGGCCAAGCCTTTTATGCCCTGGAACAATAATAGCGGCGGTCAAAGCCCCTGGGGCAATCAGCGCCCGCAAGGGCCTTGGGGCCAGCCGCCTTCGGGTGGCGGTGGTGGCGGCCAGGGTGGCCGTGGCCCCGATATTGATGACGCGATCCGCCAGGCGCAGGA
>CAIMVB010000287.1 GCA_903844785.1 uncultured Rhodospirillales bacterium
AGCAATGGCGCGGAACAGCGTGGATTTGCCGGAACCGGATGGACCATTGATCAGCACCGCTTCGCCCGGCACGACCTTCATCTCAGCGCCGCTCAGTAACACGCGCCCATCAGGGAGTGAGAGCGTGACATCGCGCAAGGTAAGCTGGTTGGCTTCACCCTTGCTTGAATGCGGCCCGCCCCCGGCTTCACGCGCCTTGGCCACTGCATGGGTAAAGCCGGAAAGCCGTTCAACTGTCGCGCGCCATTCGGTCAGGCGCGCATAATTATCCACAAACCAGGAAAGCGCGCCCTGCACTTGGCCAAAAGCGCTGCTGGTTTGAATCAAGCCGCCAAGCGGCATACGCCCGGCAAAATAGGCGGGTGCGGCGACAACAATCGGGAAGATGGACGCCACCTGCCCATAGCCCGCCGTGAAAAATGTCAGGCGCTTTGTGGCACGCATAATGTCCCACCAATTCAGCATCAACTTGCCAAAGCGCTGCGTGAGGCCGCGCTTTTCATCGGCCTCCCCACCATAAAGCGCGATGCCTTCGGTATTCTCGCGAAACCGCACCAGGGCATAGCGGAAATCCGCTTCAAGCCGCTGCTGGTTGAAATTGAGCATGATCAACGGCCGCCCAATCAGATGCGCAAGCCAAGTACCCAGCAGCGCGTAGACCAGCGCAACCCAGACCATGTAGCCCGGAATTTCGACGCCAAGCACGGTGATGGACCCGGAAAGGGACCATAATACCAGAATAAAGGACCCAAGTGTGACGATGGAATTGAGTAAACCAATGCCCAGCGAAAGTGTGTCTTCAACAAAAAGCCTTGCATCATCTGCAATGCGCTGATCTGGATTATCCGTATAGGGATCAGTCAACGCCATGCGGTAATAGGCGCGATCGGCCAGCCATTCGGCCAGATAAACATCGGTCAGCCAGCGCCGCCAGCGCATTTGCAAGGCTTGGCGCAGATAAAGCTGATAAACCGCAATCAGGATATAAAGTGCCGCCACCAACACGAAGCCAGGTAAAAACCCTTCCGCTTCCGTGTGATGCCAACTGAACAGCAACGCGATAAAGCCATCCCAATCCTTGGTCTCGAGCGTATTGTAGAAGGCTCGTTGCCAATAGGTCAGCAGCACCGTCATGCCAACGAGCGAGAGATTAAGCGCGATGACCACGCCGAGCAGCAGGCGCGCGCGCCAGCGTTCCTCGCTCCGCCAAAAGGGTGCGATCAGCGCCCAGGCTTCGGTGATGAAGGTGGCAATCCAGCGCATGGTGTGCGCCTAACCGGCGCGCAGCGCCGCTTCCAGCGCCGTGAGCCACGCCATGACACGGGCGCGATTGACGCCAAGATCCGACCAGCCAATCAGGCTGCGTGAATAGATCCAAAGCCCAGTGCCGCCCGAAACTGCTGCCGCTTCCGCCACAATGATATCCGGGTAATTCATCAGCGCGCTGCGCACGACCCATTGCGCCTGGTTACGCGCCGGAAAGCGCGCAAGCGGATAGGTACGCTCCATCCCCGCCGCTACGCGATCAAGCGCGGCCATGACCGCTTCAGGGCTCGCCGGCAAAGGGTCGCGCTGCAAATGCCCCTGCCCGGCCGCCACACTTGGCGTGAGCAGGCAGGTATTGGGCGAAGCGGGCAATTGCAGTGTGGCGAAATCAAGCGGCGCTGGTGCGGGCACGCCATCCGCACCACGGGAGAAAAGGGCAGAGATCATGATATGGCCCTCAAGCGAATGACACCGCGCATGTCGTCAGGGTTGATGGGTTTGCCTTTGCGGAGGATTTCAATCTTGCCCTGGCGCGCCAAATCAGCGGCGACTTTGCGCACCGCCCCCAGCAAAGGCCGCCAGTTCTCTGCGGAGACAGCGCGGGCAACATCGGTTGGGCATAGGCTTTTTTCTGGGCCCCGTTCAGCGGCCAGGTGCAACAGCGCGGCGGTGATGGCTTCAATATTCATGGCGCGATCCAATCGGCGGTAAGATTGCCCGCGTCATCCCAGATGAAGCGCGCGCGTTGATGCCCGGCAGCGGCCAACCAAAGCCATTCCAGACGATGAAAACCAATCACAACGGCGGCGAAATGTGGCCGGCCAATGTCGCTATCCTTCGGCGCGGCAGGGGGGCTGGCTACAATCGCGCCGGAAGCATCGGGGGCGGCGTAGCACATGCGGCTGCTGCGTTGGCTTGCTGCCCAGGCGGCATCCGCCACCGCATCATCCAAATGCAGCATGGCGTGGCCCGCGACGCGCATCTGCACATGCAGTGCCGCGTCATAGAAATGCATCATCACGCGCCCATCCCGCGCAATGCCGCGCGCCTTGTCACTGCGTCGATCGGTATGGAAGCGCAGGCGGCGCGCATCCGCATCAAAACCGCGCAGCACAACGGTGCGGAGACTGGGCGCGCCACTCTCATCCAGGGTCGCAACCGTTGGCGTATGCAAAGGGCTGCGCCGATCCGGCACGGCATTGGCCAGCAGCCGAAAGGCTTCTTGCAGGCTGGCCGCCAAATCATCCGCGAAGGCAGGCCGAGGGGGTTTCATGCCAGCACCCGGGCGGCCAACGCCACACCACTATCCCAGGCCGCTTCAGCGCGGCCACCAATGCAGCCATCGCTGGCATAGCCAATGCGCGCTGTTGCATCCCAAAGGCATGGCTCGCCCAAGGGCGCTTCCAACAGGGAATAACGCCAGCGATGCGCCACCACCATGAAGGGCGCGGGCAAGGGCGTGGTGCTGAAAGTTGCCAGCGCCGCCAACAAGGGTTGCGCGATAGCTTCCGCAGGCAATTCCAAATGCGCGCGGGTCCATGCCGGGCCGGCCTGGATCACCCAATTTTCTTGGCCCGCATTACGCCCCGGCTTGGCGGAATCGCGCGCCGCCCAGCCAATGGCGTGCGCTTCGGGGCGGAGTGTTTCCGGCAAGGCAAGCGGCACATCGAAGGCAGCCATCACGGTCCAGCAGGGCGCGTAGCGAATGGCGCCGAGCGCTTCGGCTAGTGAAGGCGCCTGTTGGCCCAACACATCACGCGCCTGGGTGGCCGGCATGGTCAGCAGCACCGCGTCAAATGGGCCGGCTTCTTCGGGCGCGACATCAGGCAAGGGCTTGCCTGGGCGCACAAGCCGCGCATCCCAATGGCGCAATACCCAAGCACCAGCCCTGCCCGTGATCTGACCGACATGGCGTGAAGCCACGCAGGGAATCTCGCCCAACAAGGCGCGCGGCACCGCAGACATGGAAGGCATGCCAACGCGGCGCGTGGCATCTGGCCAGGGTGCGGCTTTGGCTTCCACCAATGCAGCGGCAAAGCCCGCGCCCTCAGCACGCAGATATTGCGCGCCATGATCGAATTGCAGTTTGCGCCCTGCGGCTTCCATGCGGCGCGTTGCCAAACGCCCACCTGGGCCGCGGCCCTTGTCAAAGATCGTGACAGCATGGCCCCGCGCGATCAGCGCGCGCGCCGCAGAAATACCGGCAAGGCCCGCGCCGAGAATGGCAATTTTGGCGGCCGCCATCAGAAGCCGCCGCCAGCATCAAGCCAAGCCTGTTCCGCCGGTGAGGAAACCCGCCCCAGCGCGACATTACGATGCGGAAAGCGCCCGAAATCCTGGATCACCACACGATGCCGCCAAGCGTAATCAATCGCGCCATTGGCCCGTGCATGATGCGCCACATCGCGCAAACCTTCGAATAGCGCAACGGATAAATCCTGATCCGCCGGTGCCTCACTATGTTCGAAAGGCAGATAGAGAAAAGGCTTTTCGAAAGCGCCAAGCTTAAGATCGAAGCGCTTTTCCAGCACAGCCACACGCGCAATGGCGCGGGCATGGGCATCGCTGGCGAAGGCTTCACCGCTGCCGCGAAACACGTTGCGCGGAAATTGATCCAGCAGGATCAGCAGCGCCAAAGTGCCTTCAGGTGTTTCGGCCCAGTTATCAAAAGTGCCTTCACGCGCCGGGCGGATCAGCGCGCCGAAACGGTCGCGGATTTCACCATCAAAGGCATCATTCTTCTGAAACCAGATCGGGCGATAGGTGTCGCGCCCTTCGGCATACCAGAAGGCGCGAATGGCTTCAGCGTCGCTCATGCCAAGGCGCGGTCCAGCAGCCGCACGGAATGAATCGCCTCGCGCGCGCCAAGATCACCAATTTGATGTCGGCAGGAAGTGCCATCGGCAATGATGAAATCCTCTGCGCCCGCCGCGCGCACCGCCGGCAACAGGGAAAGTTCCGCCATGGCCTTCGATGCTTCCAGACTTTCCGCCTGATAGCCAAAGGCGCCGGCCATGCCGCAGCAAGATGAGGTTATGGGTTTTACAGTCAGCCCGGGGATCCGCTTCAGCAGCGCCACCGCCGCCGGGAAGGCACCGAAAGCCTTTTGGTGGCAATGGCCATGGATATGCACGGTCGCCTCCAGCGGCTTGAAGGCCAGCGCTGGTTTGTCGCGTTCCAACAATTCACTCAGCAGCAAGGCGCGCGCGGCCAAGGCACGGCTTTCCTCGCCAGGCAGCAGCGCCAGGAATTCATCGCGCAATGTCGTCAGCGATGAAGGTTCAATGCCCACCACCGGCGATGCAAAGGAGGCCAGCGCTGCAATCACCCGGCGAGCCTCAGCACGCGCTTCATCCACCATCCCTGCCGCCAGCAAGGTACGCCCTTCATCCAGCGGGCGCATACCGCGCGGCGGGCGCGCCACGGCGGGGTCATAACCGGCAGCGCGCAAAACACGGATCGCGGCGCGCAGATTCTCCGGCTCAAAATACCGGTTGAAGGCATCGGGCAGCAGGATCACCTCCCCTGCCCGGCCATCAGGCGCGCGCACTTCCCAATCATGAAAGGCATCGCCACGAAAGCGCGGCAAGGGCCTATCCGCGGCCAAGCCCAGCATGCTTTGCGTCAGCGCCGGCAGGCCGGGGATCATGTCGCGCAGATTGAACAAGATCGGCGCCATGGAAGCGAAGCGTGCGATGCGTGGCAGGCGCGCAATCAGGCGTTCGCGCAGCGGCACGCCATGGCGCTTGGCGCGGGCGGCCAAAGCCTCGATCTTCATGCGCGCCATATCCACGCCGGTTGGGCATTCCCGCTTGCAGCCCTTGCAGGAAACGCAAAGCGCCATGGCGCTCGCGACTTCATCCCCGGCCAGCGCATCCGGGCCCAATTGTCCGGTGAGTGCCAGACGCAGCGTATTGGCGCGCCCGCGCGTCAAATGCGCCTCGTCGCGCGTCGCGCGATAGGATGGGCACATGACATTGGCATCAAACTTCCGGCAGGTGCCGTTGTTGTTGCACATCTCAACCGCGCTCAGCAGGCCGCCAAGCGGGCCGGGATAGTCAGACCAATCC
>CAIMVB010000288.1 GCA_903844785.1 uncultured Rhodospirillales bacterium
AAAACTCGCCAATTTCCCGGAAGCGGTGCCGGATACGCCTGGCATTCCCGATAGCGTGCGCGGTGAAGTGCTGGTCGCCCCCTTCAATGATATTGAAGCGGCGGTGCGGCTGATTGAAGCGCGGCATGATGAAATCGGCGGCGTGATCCTGGAACCCTTCCAGCGCCTGATCCCGCCTAAGCCCGGCTTCCTCCAAGCGATCCGTGAAGTCACCGCGCGGCTTGGCATTCCGCTGATTTTTGATGAGGTCGTGACAGGCTTTCGCTTCGCCTATGGCGGCGCGCAGGAATATTACGGCGTGACGCCGGATATCTGCACGCTCGGCAAGATCATCGGCGGCGGCTTTCCGTTGGCGGCGCTCGGTGGGCGGGCGGAGATCATGGGGCTATTCGACAAGGCTTTGGTGGGGGAAGACCGCTTCCTCACGCAGATCGGCACGCTTTCCGGCAACCCCGTGGCATCCGTCGCCGGGCTCGCCACCATGGCGGTGCTGCGTGAACCGGGCGCCTATGAACAGATTTTCGCCGCAGGCCGGAGCTTGATGGATGGGCTGACTGGCCTGATTGCGGAAGCCGGCATCCCCGCCCAGGTGGTGGGCGAACCACCCTTGTTTGATGTGGTTTATGCCACGGGCGACATCCGCGATTACCGCAGCGTGCTCCGCCAGGATGCGGCCATGCAAAAACATGTGAATGGTGTGTTCCGTGGCCGCGGCATTCTGAAGGGCGATGCCAAATTCTACATGTCTTTGGCCCATACGGGGGCGGATGTGGCGCAAACCCTGGATGCCTTCCGGAGTGCGCTGAAATCCTTGCCCGCCAAGGCGGCCTAAAGGGGGGGGGGGCAGCCTTTTCTGCGCCTTATCCTTGTTTTTTACGTTTTTGTGATCCAATTAGCGGCGCAAGGGGGCCTCACCGACCCGTGAGGGCCCCAAAACCATTCAGGAGGTCACGCTGAACATGGATCGTCGTTCCCTATTGCTCGGGGCCTCTGGCCTCGCCGCTGGGCTTGCCGCCCCGTCCATCCTGCACGCCCAGGGCGCCTATCCCGCCCGTCCTCTTCGGCTGATTGTGCCGTGGCCTCCCGGCCAGGCGACAGACCTTATGGCCCGCGTGACCGCGACCAAGATTGCGGAAAGCTGGGGTCAGCCGATTGTGCCGGAAAACCGCGCCGGTGCGGGTGGCATGATTGGCACGGATCTCGTGGCGAAGGCTGCACCCGATGGCTATACCCTTTTGGCTGCCTCCACCGGGCCCTTCACCACGGCGCCTTTGGTGCAGCGTACGCCTTATGATGTGACCAAGGATTTCGCCCCGGTCGCGCAAATCGGCATTTCCCCTTACGTGCTGATCGTGAGGAAGGATTTCCCGGCACAAAACGCGGCTGAATTTGTTGCCAAGGTCCGTGCTGAACCGGGCAAATACACCTATGCCACTTCCGGCACCGGGGCGGCGGCGCATCTGATCACATTGATGTTCCTGTCCAAGGCCAAGCTGGATGCCGTGCATGTGCCCTTCCAGGGCAGTGGCCCGGGCCTGACGGCGGTGACCGCTGGGCAGGTGGATTTCGCCATTGAAACCTTGGTCGCGACCTCTGCCCTGTTCCGTCAGGGTGCGGTGCGCGCCTTGGGTGTCAGCCTGCAGAATGGTACAGAATTGCAGCCGGATTTGATGCCGCTGGCCCGCCTGCCCGGCGTTGAGGGTTATGATGCCGGCGCTTTTGGCGGCTATATGGTGCCGGCGGCGACGCCGCGCCCCATCATTGAACGCCTGGCGGCCGAAACCCAGAAGGCCTTGGCGACCGACGAAGTGCGCGCTCGCCTAGCGCAGATTGGCTTCCAGCCGCTGTATCGCAATACGGCGGATTTCACGGCCTTCCTTGCGCGCCACCGCGAAGAATTCCAGCAGGTCATTCAGGCCAATAACATCAAGGTGGATGGCTGATCCGCCTTTGGCGATAGCGCGGGGCTGATCCCGCTAGTCTGGCAGGGGGCGGCTTGACCGCCCCCTTGCTTTTAGCCCCAGGCGCCATGGCGCGTCGGGCCAAAATCTGAAAAACTACGATGGTAGGAGAGGACCACCATGACCGAAGATACCCGCCTGGACCCGCCAAGCCTTGAGATTGCTGGCACCCGCGCCACCATCCGGCTGCACCGCTCCCGCCACCGCAACCGCGTGGAACCCGGCGATATCATCCGCATCATGGATTATCTGGAACAAGTGGATGCCAACCCGTCACTGCGCGTGCTGGTGCTGGCCGCGAGTGGCCCCGCCTTCAGCGCAGGCTTTCATTTGGGTGGTTTCGCGGAAGACAAGGAAGCCGCCGCCCGCGCGCCCACTTTTGAGGCGATGGTGGACCGCTTTGAAGCCGTGCGCATCCCAACCATTTGCCGCCTGCAAGGTGGGGTTTATGGCGGCTCGACCGATTTGGCGCTGACCGCGGATTTCCGCATTGGCGTGACGGGCATGGAAATGTTCATGCCCGCCGCCCGGCTTGGCGTGCATTACTACCCAACCGGGCTGGAGCGTTATGTCTCCCGCCTCGGCCTGAACAATGCCAAGCGCCTGTTCCTAACTGCGGAGAAACTGGGCGCTGAGGAATTGCTCCGCATCGGCTACCTCACGCAACTTGTTGCGCCGGCGGAATTGGATGCGGCGGTGGAACAGCTTGCCACCACACTCGCCAATGGTGCCCCGCTTGCCGTGCAAGGCATGAAGAAGGCGCTGAATGAAATTGGCCATGGCAAGCTGGATGTCGCGGCCTGCGCGGAACGTGCGCGGCTTTGCAAGGAAAGCGAAGATATTCAGGAAGGGCTTGCCGCCTTCCGCGAAAAAAGAGCGCCCGTTTTTCACGGGCGCTGAATACAGCCTGATAGTTGCACGCCCCCGGTACAGGCCGGGGGCGTTTTGATTCACGCTTCCCCGTAATGAATGCGGCGATAGGGGCGGGACACCACCGTATCATCGGTGTGCACATCCCAAAGGCTGGCGCTATTGCCGCTTTGATGCGCTTCGAACATCGCGCCCATTTGGCCGAGCGCACTCACGGTCTGGCCACGCACGCCAAAGCCATGGGCCACACCA
>CAIMVB010000289.1 GCA_903844785.1 uncultured Rhodospirillales bacterium
CCAAGCGGGCTTGATTGGGTGGCGCTGGTGCTGCTCGGGCTGCTTGGTGGGGCGGCACATGGGCTTTTGGTGCTAGCCTTCGCGCGCGCGCCGGCCAGCCTGCTCGCGCCGCTTTCTTACACGCAGATGATCTGGGCGGTGATTGCCGGGCTTTTGGTATTTGGCGATGCACCCGATGGCGTGACTCTGTTCGGGATTGGCGTGATCGCGCTAAGCGGCGTGGTCGTGGCGTTTTCTGGTAGATCGAAGAAAAATTCCTGACAGTTTGTGTGTCAATTAAATACAACAGCACGTCAGCCTAGCAAAAAGATTGACGAGTTCTTATTTCAAGTGTTCTTGCTGCCCGGACCGGGCTCACTGGATCAGGATTCTCATGGCGAATATCGGGCTAGCAAAAGGCGCTGAGGAACGGGGCCATGCGCGTGCGGCGCTGGATGCCGATAGCGTGCGTGATGCCTATCGTCGCTGGGCTGGCGTTTATGATTTGGTCTTTGGCGGTGTTTCCGCCTTTGGTCGCCGCCGCGCTGTGGCGGCAGTCAATCGTCTTGCCGGGCCGCGTGTGCTGGAAGTAGGGGTTGGCACAGGCTTGGCGCTGCCGCTTTACAGGCGCGATTTACAGGTTGTCGGCATAGATCTGTCGCGTGAAATGCTGGCCAAGGCACATGAACGAGTAGCCGAAGATAAACTGACCCATGTGCGTGGCTTGGTTGAAATGAACGCGGAAGAAATGGCTTTCGAAGACGCTTCCTTCGACATTGCCGTTGCCATGTTTACCGCAAGCGTGGTGCCGGATGCGCGCCGGCTTTATGCGGAAATGTCGCGCGTGGTGCGGCCGGGCGGGCACCTGCTTTTCGTCAATCACTTCGCGGCAGAAGGTGGGCCGCGTTGGTGGATTGAACGCGCCATGGCGCCGCTGTCACGCCGGCTTGGCTGGCATCCGGATTTCGCATTGCGCGATTTGCTGAACCCGGAAGATGTAACGGTAGAAGCGATGGAGCCCTGCCAGCCGGGTGGAATCTTCACCCTGCTCAGCGTGCGCAATAACCAACCACTGCGTTTAGGCTAAGCCTTCAAGCGAGCCTTCCGGGGACGGCGGCAATCACCGCCTCCTTAGCATTGGCGAAGGCCAGGCGCAAATGGCGATCCTGGCCGGGGCCAAAGAAGCTGCCCGGCAACCCAAGCAGGCCACGTTCCACTGCAAGCATTTCGGCAGTTGCTTCAGCATCAGCCAGGCCATCCGGCAGGCGCAGATAAGCGAAGTAGGTGCCGAGAGCATCAATGCGCCAAGCATTCAGCCGCGCCATGGCCGTGCGAAAAGCCTCAGCACGCGCGGCCATAATGGCGCGATTGGCGGCACGCCAATCACGCAAGCCTTCCACCGCTGACGCCAGTGCTATCTGCGCAGCGCGTGGCGGGCAAATTTGTACCGTATCAATCGCCTTGGCCAATTCGCGCTGAAAGCCTGCCCCCGCGGCGATGGCACCGATACGGTGGCCAGGCACGCAATAAGCCTTCGAGAAAGAATAAAGGTGCACAACATGATCCCGCCATGCCGCATCCTGAAAAAGCCCATGCGGGGCGCCGGCGGCTTCGGGGATGAAATCACGATAGGTTTCATCAAGCACTAGCCAAGCGCCACGGTCCCGACAGAGCTTTGCGAATTGCGCGATGAGTTCTGGTGAATAAGTCGCGCCGGTTGGGTTGTTCGGTGTGACCAACACAATGGCGCGCACACCTTCCATCAATGACGCAGCCAGCGCCGGGTCAGGCAGGAAGCCATCTTCAGCCCGACAGGGCAAAACGCGACAGGGAATGCCAAGCGCTTCCAGCGCCATGCGATGATTGAAATACCAGGGTGCGGGCAGCATTACGGCTTCACCGCTACCCGCCAGGGTCATCATAGACAGGGTGAAGGCAAGATTCCCACCAGCCGTGATCGCAATATCGGCAGCATCCAGCCGCCCGCCATAGGCGCGCACCATGTCGGCGGCCAGCGCCTCTCGTAACGCGGCCTCTCCTTCAATCGGGCCATAGCCGGCCGCTTTTGCATCGCCCGCCGCGGCCGCGAGGCGCGCCAGCAGATCAGGATGCGGCGGATAGCCGGGCACCGCCTGGGTCAAATCCAGCACCGGCCCGGCGCCGCCCTGATAGCGCGCTGCCCAACCACGCACGGCGGGAATGGGCGGAGCGCCAGTTGCGCGAATACGAGGGGAAAGAGGCAAATTCATACCAGCAAAAAACCACCACCACGCGCCGGCGTCCATGGGCTTTAGCGAAACCGATGCGCGTTGGGGGTGCTAACCCGCCTCGCCCGCCGGGCGGCCTGTGACATGCCGCCAATGATGCCACAGAAGCCGCGCCGCCATGGACCGCCAAGGGCGCCAAGCCTCGGCCAGCACTGCGAGTTCCTTGGGAGAAGGCCGCCCCGGCAGCCCCCGCAGCGCGGCGAGAGATGCCGCCAGTGCCAAATCCCCCGCCGGGAAAATATCCTGCCGATCATGGCCAAAGAGCAAATGCACCTCGGCAGTCCAGGGGCCAAAGCCCGGGATGGCCGCAATCGCCGCCACCGCCGCCTGATCTGGCAGCCCCGCCAGTATGGCTGCGGAAAGCTCTCCTTGGGCAAAGGCTTCCGCCAAGGCGCGCGCGTGTTTCAGTTTTGGGCGCGACAGCCCGGCTTCGCGCAAGGCATCATCGCCCAGCGCCAAAAGCCCCTCAGGCGTCAGCGCCCGCGGCAGCGCGGCCAGCCGCCCCCAAATAGCGGTGGCGGCTTGGTTGGAGATCATTTGCCCGCAAAGGCTCCTCAGCAGCCCCGGAAACCCGCCATCGCGCCGCCGCCAGGGCAAAGGGCCCGCCAGTTCGGGGATCGCGGCCAATGCCGGATCAAGTCGCGCCAAAGCCGCAAGGGCATCACTTGCCCAGCCCGGCGCATCTTCAGCCAACAGGGCGGGCGGTTTCGCTTTCATGAGCTGGCTTTACCGCCCAAGCGGCTGCGAAGCCAGGATGCGCCCCGGCGCAGATGACGGGGCGCATCACCGGAACAGCCCCAGGGTAGTTTCGGGGCAGGTCGGGCGCCGTTCCGATACTTATGGACGTGGCGATCAAAGATTGCTGGCAAAAGGCGCCCGACATGGCAAAGTGCAACAAAAGGCAACAGGCGCCGCGTCAGACATGTTTCGCAACATTGGCCGATGAATGCTGCCTCCGGAAGGCTAATGTAACAGGGCATGGAAAACGCACCACATATCCTGATCATTGATGATGATCGCGAAATCCGCGACCTGCTCTCGCGCTTCCTGGAAAAACAGGGCTTGCGCGTCAGCGCCGCGCGGGATGCGCGCGACGCCCGGCGGTTATGGCCACTCGGGCGCTATCATCTTGTGGTGCTGGATCTCATGATGCCGGGCGAATCTGGCTTGGATTTCGCGCGCTGGCTGCGCACCCAATCTGATGTGCCGATCGTAATCCTGACCGCGATGGGGGAAGAAACAGATCGTATTGTGGGGCTTGAACTCGGCGCTGATGATTATCTGGCGAAACCTTTCAACCCGCGCGAATTGCTGGCGCGCATCCGCGCCGTTTTGCGCCGCGCGAGTGGCGATGGCACGGCCGCCAAGGAACCGCCCGCCAAGACCGTCCGCTTTTCCGGCTGGACTTTAGAACCTTCCCGCCGCCGCCTGCTGAACCCTGATGGGGTAGAAGTGCCGCTGACGGGCGGCGAATATGAATTGTTGCTGGTGCTGCTCGATCGGCCCAATCGCGTGCTGACACGCGACATGCTGATGGATTTGCTGCGCGGTCGGCAGGCCGGCCCTTATGATCGCGCCATTGATGTCGCGGTGTCGCGGCTACGCCGGCGCCTGGAAGATGATGGCCGCAACCCCGCCTTGATTAAAACCGTACGCGGCGGCGGCTATGTGCTGGCAACCACGGTGGAACGTGGCTGAAGCCCCCCCTGTCGCTGCGCCCCCGCGGCGACGCTGGTGGCCAGGTAGCCTTGGCGGGCGTACTGCCGTTGCGCTGATTGTAGCACTCATGCTGGTGCAGGCGGCGGGGCTTACTATTCACGCCTTGGATCGCGTGGATTTGCAGCGCTTCGTCCAGGCGCGAGAGATCGCCGGGCGTAGCCTTGGCGCCTGGCGCGCTGCCGTGCTGACAGCGCCCGATCGGCGCGCGCAAATCATTGCTGATCTTGATTTGCCCGAGGGGCTCACGGTGGATTTGGATTTGGCGCCAATTGTGCGCGTGGGCGCGCCGCCGGTTTCGCCCCATATCCTTCGCTTATTCAGGCTTGATCTTTTGGCCTCCGGCCCGCCGCGACTCCGCCCAAGAGAGATTCGCATTGCGGAATTGGGCTCGGCCGGTTTTGCCGCGTCACTCCGCTTGCCGGATGGGCCTTGGCTTAATCTGCGCGCGTCTCTGCCGCCGCCGCGGCCCTGGCATTCGGATACTTTCCTCGCGGCGTTTTTTGGCATGACGCTGGCGGCCGTTTTATTGATCCTTTGGGCGGTGGCACGGCTCATGCGACCGGTGCGCTTGCTGGCTGAGGCCGCAAATAGGCTCGGGCGCGATGTGAATGCGCCGCCGCTTTCTGAAAATGGCCCGACTGAAGTTGCCACGGCAGCGCGCGCCTTCAATGAAATGGCTGCGCGTATCAGGCTTTTTGTCGCGGATCGCACGCAGATGCTGGCCGCGATTGGGCATGATTTACGCACGCCGATCACGCGCCTGAAACTGCGCGCTGAATTCATGGAAGATGATGAACAGCGGCGCAAAATGCTGGCCGATTTGGATGAGATGGAAGCGATGATCGGCGCGACCCTTGCCTTCGCGCGCGATGATGCGGCAACCGAACCGGCAACCCAGATGGATATTGCAGCGCTTTGCCGCACCGTCGCTGATGAGGCGAGCGATGCGCATCCCGATCAGGCGGAAAAGATCAGCTATGAAGGGCCGGAAAAGCTGGTGATCCGCGCCAAGCCGCTGGCGCTGAAACGCGCCATCGCCAATCTGGTTACCAATGCGCTGAAATATGGTGGCGCGGCGCAGCTTTCTCTCGCGCAGGAAGGTGCCGGGATGTTGCGCCTGAGCGTTGCCGATGAAGGCCCCGGCATTCCGGAGACGGAGTTGGAGGCAGTCTTCACGCCTTTCCGCCGCCTGGAAGCCAGTCGGAATCGTGAAACCGGCGGCACCGGCCTGGGGCTGACGATCGCGCGCAACATTCTGCGCGGCCATGGCGGCGATGTGGTGCTGAAGAACCGGCCCGAGGGTGGCTTGCTGGCCGCAGCCACCCTGCCCGTTTAAGTCCTTTACGCGCCCAGCAACCGCTTCAGCTTCACTACCGCACTATCCGGCGTGGTCAGCACGGGCTTGCCGGTGGCTTGCTCCACCAGTGCCTTGGCGCGGGCCAGGCTGAATTGGCCAAGCGCAATCGCATCGCAATCAGCCAGATCACGCGCCGCTTCGGCGGCCAGCCTATCATGCGTAGCAAGATCACCCGCATCCAAAGCGGCCAGCGCGCCTTCGGCGAGTTTCGGCACCACTGTAATCCCCGTCGGGAATTCCGGGATCATGGAAGGGATAGTGCCGGCAAAAGTCACCAGCAAGCCGATGCGCTTGCCCTTGGTGATGGCTTCTTCGATCATCGCCTCATTCGGCTTCAGCACCGGCATGGGCGCCAAATCCTTTGCGCAGGCTTCAATGCAGGGGCCGAAGGCGGAACAGGTGAACAATATGCCATCCGCGCCCGTGCCGGCGGCATAGCGCGCCAAAGTCAAAAACCGTTCTGTCATGCGTGGCGTGAGCTTGCCTTCGCGCGCCAGATCGGCGGAAAGACTGTCATCCAGCAGATTCATCAATGTCTGGCCAGGCCAAAGCCGCGCGAAGGCTTCTTCAATCGGCGGCGGCGAATGGCGCAGCGCGTGGATCAGGGCAAGGCGCATGACAAAACCTTTCGAATAAAATCAGGCAGTGGCGGGCTGAACACGTGGCCCATCGCGCATAGGCATATGGATCACCGCAGCAAAAACTGCGGCTAGAATGCCAATCACCCACATCAGATCATAAGAACCTGTGCGGTCGAAAATAATGCCGCCCAGAAAGGCGCCGGTGAAGCCACCGATCTGATGGCTGACAAAGACCATGCCGAAAATCGTGGCCAACCAGCGAAGGCCCCAATTACGCGCGCAAAGCGCCAAGCTTGGCGGCACAGTGGAAAGCCAGAGCAAGCCCATCATGGCGGAGAAGATCAGCACCGTCGCGGTGGTTTTCTCCGACAGCAAAAACACTGTCATCAGTACGGCACGTCCGGCGAAAATCCCCACCAGCAATTCGCGCCTTTTCCAGCGCTGCGACAATTCGCCCGCCGTCAATGAACCAATGATGTTGAACAAGCCAATCATGGAAATGGCGCCGGCGCCAACGTAAAGCGGCAGGCCGCAGCTATGCACAAAACCCGGCAAATGCACGGTCAGGAAGGAAACATGCAGGCCGCAGACAAAATTGCCGGATGAAAGATACCAAAAACTTGGATCGCGCAGCGCGCGGGCCATGGCCGAACGCGCGGTTTCATTATCCGCCGCCACACCAGGCGCGGGCGCCGGCTGCTTATCTGCCAGCGGCAGCGCGAAGGGGATCATGAAAAGTGCCGCCATCGCCATGGCGAAAAGCGCGCCCTGCCAGCCAAAGCCCTGAATGGCGATCCCGGCCAGCGGCACCACTAGGAATTGCCCCGCAGAAGACCCCGCCGTGCCAAGCCCCGTCGCACGGCCACGCATTTCCGGCGGCAGCATGCGGGTCAGGCTCGCGATAATCGTCGGCATCCCGGCGGCTGAGACCGCCATGCCCATGATGAACCCGGCGAAGAAGGTGAAGGGCACCACGGATTCCGACAGCGCCATGCCCAGAATGCCAACACAATAAAGTAGAGCGCCGCCCATCACCACGCGCCGGCCACCGAAGCGATCCGCAAGCTGGCCCATGAAGGGCTGGCTCATGCCATTGATCAGTACTTGCAGGCCGATAGCAAAGGCGAAATCCCGCGCTGCCCAGCCATGCTCTGCGGTCATCGGCGCCAGGAACAGGCCAAAGCTTTGGCGCAACCCCATGGCCAGCATGGCGCCGCAGACGGCGCAGCCAATCACGAGCGCAATCGGCAGGGCAAGGGAACGGGAAGGGGCAGCTTGTGACATGCGCCCACCATGTCATTTTACGCCATTCAAGCGCAACCCAAGGCTTCGCGGTTGACGGAGCCCGCCGCCCGGGCCTATCTCAGCCCCGTTGGTGGCGGCCATAGCTCAGTTGGTAGAGCGCCAGGTTGTGGTCTTGGATGTCACGGGTTCGAGTCCCGTTGGTCGCCCCAGCTTTCCCCCCTTCCCTTCCATTTTGCGTCCTGCCTCACATGCGGCAGGATGGGCTCCTTCATTGGGGGAGAGAGATCCATGAATATCACCTTGAACGGGCGCGCGGCGCTGATCACCGGCGGGTCCAAGGGGCTTGGGCTGGCTATCGCGAAGATGTTTGCCGAATCGGGCGGGCATGTCGCCATTGTGGCGCGCGGGGCGGAAAGCCTGGCGAAGGCTGAGGCTGAAATCCGCGCTGCGGCCCCGGGCGCCAAGGTGGTCGCTATCGCCGCCGATATCCGCACGGCTGAAGGCTGCGAAGCCGCCTATGCCGCGGCGGTAAAGGGCCTCGGTCAGGTGGATATCCTGGTCAATAATGCGGGCACTTCGCAACGCGGCGGCTTCCTCGAAGTATCCGATGCGCTTTGGCAGGATGATCTGGACCTCAAGCTTTTCGCCGCCATCCGACTGGGCCGCCTGGCGCTGCCCGCCATGCGGGACCGCAAATGGGGGCGCGTCATCAATGTGCTGAATATCGGCGCCAAGGCACCTTTGGCGGGGTCCACGCCCACTTCCGTTTCGCGTGCCGCCGGCATGGCGCTGACCAAGGCCATGGCAAGCGAATTCGCCCCCCATAATGTGCTGGTGAATGCCATGCTGGTCGGCATTATCGAAAGCGACCAATGGGTGCGCCGGCATGCGGCCGAAAAGCGCAACATCACCTGGGAAGATTGGAAGGCCGAACAAGGCAAGGCCGTGCCGCTGGGGCGCATCGGCAAGGCCGAGGAATTCGCCTCCCTTGCCTTGCTGCTGGCGAGCGAGCAGGGCGGCTTCATCAGCGGCACGGCCATCAATGTGGATGGCGGGAAAAGCCCGGTGGTTTGAGCGTCTTTGACTGCCCCTGCCAAGCCAGAAAGCGGCTTGGCAGGATTTATTTGAACAATTTATGATCAATTGATTTATTTTTGGGCGACTTGTCTTGTCGGCGCCACCTAAATCGCCCAAAATCGCGGCATAAGCTTTGCTAATCCCGTTTCAGTCGGCGCTTCGCGCTGAAAGGAAACGGGAGTTTTTTCCATGGCCATTCATCGTCGCCCCCCTGCGCGCGCCCTTGCCCCCTGCGGCTGCGGCGCCTCCCATGCTTCAGGTTTCGCCTGTGATGCCGCGCCGACGGATGGCACAGGGGCTTTCGGGGAAGTGGCGCAGGAAGCCGTGTTGCGCGCAGCCTTCCCGCAGGCCGCCACCCGCCGCGCACTGATCAATACGCTTGGCGCCGGCACGCTGTTTGCGGCGCTTGATAGCGTGTTTCCGTTGGCCGGCGCGCGTGAAGCGATGGCGCAGGGCGGCGGGGCGCCGGAAAAGCGCGACCTTAAAATCGGCTTCATTCCCATCACCTGCGCCACGCCCATCATCATGGCCGATCCCATGGGCTTCTATAAGCGCAACGGCCTGAATGTTGAGGTCATCCGCACCGCCGGTTGGGCCGTGATCCGCGATAAATCCATCGCGCGCGAATATGACGCGGCGCATATGCTCTCCCCCATGCCGGTGGCGATGTCGCTTGGCGTTGGCGTGGCGCAGCCCGTGCCTTGGGCGGTGGCGGCGATTGAAAATACCAATGGCCAGGCGATTACACTCGCCAACAAGCATAAGGAAAAGCGCGATCCCAAGGATTGGAAGGGCTTCCGCTTTGCTGTGCCGTTCGATTTTTCGATGCACAACTATTTGCTGCGCGCCTATGTCGCGGAAGCGGGGCTCGATCCCGACCGCGACATCCAAATCCGCGCCGTGCCACCACCCGAGATGGTCGCCAATCTGCGCGCCGATAATATTGATGGCTTCCTTGGCCCCGATCCCTTCAATCAGCGCGCTGTCTTTGATGGCGTTGGCTTTATTCATGTGCTGACCAAGGAATTCTGGGATGGTCACCCCTGCTGCGCCTTTGCCGTACCGCGCGGCATGATGACCGAAGCGCCCAATACCTTTGCCGCCTTGATGCGCTCCATTGTCGAGGCCACGGCCTATGCTTCCAAGGCAGAAAATCGGCGTGAAGTGGCGCAGGCCATTGCGGGGCAGAATTACCTGAACCAGCCACCCACCGTGGTGGAACAGGTGCTGACCGGCACCTTCGCCGATGGGCTTGGCCGCGTTCAGCGCGTGCCGGATCGGATCAATTTTGATCCCTTCCCCTGGCATTCCATGGCGACATGGATCCTCACGCAAATGAAGCGCTGGGGGCAGATTCGCGGCGATGTGGATTACGCGGGCGTCGCGCAGCAGGTGTTTCTGGCGACCGATGCGGCGAAGGCGATGCGCGAACTTGGTATGCAAGTGCCGGCGAGTGCATCCCGCACGCATCGCATTTTCGGGCGGGATTTCGATCCCGC
>CAIMVB010000290.1 GCA_903844785.1 uncultured Rhodospirillales bacterium
ATGCGGGGTGCCACCACGCGCGTGAATGCGGTGGGCGAAGTGGCGCTGCCCAATGCCAATGAAGCTGTATTTTTCAAGCGCGATCTGCCTGCGGATCATCCCGATGTGATCGGGCAGGTCCGGTTTCGTGGCGCCAATCAATGGCCGGCTTTGCCGGGCTTTCGGGAAAATATCTTGCAGGCCATGGGCGCATTTGAAGGCCTGGGCCTGGCGCTTTTGCCGATTTATGCCCGCGCGCTTGGCCTGCCCGCGGATTACTTCACGCCCTTCTTCCAGGAGCCGATGTTCACGCTGCGCATGTCCCATTACCCGCCGCAGGAGCCAACCGCGCCCGAGAATGAATTCGGCATCGCGCCCCATATGGATACAAGCTTCATGACCATCCTGGCGCAGAACAAGGTGCCGGGCCTGTCGCTTCGCTTGCCCGATGGGCGCTGGTTGGATGCGCCTGCACCCGAAGGCGCGCTTTTGATCAATGGCGGGATGATGCTCCGGCGTTGGACGGATAATCGCTTCCTCGCGACACCGCATCGCGTGATCAATCGCTCGGGCCGCGAACGTTATGCGATACCTTTCTTCATGGATGCGAATTACCGGGCTGTCATGGCGCCGATCACCGCTGATGGTGCCACAGCGCGCATGGAACCGATCATCTATCCCGATTTCATGACCGGCTATCAGCGCGCCAATTTCCACCACGCCGCCGAAAAATCCGAAGAAAAGGTGCAATTGCAAGGCGCCTGAGAGTCCTCAGCGCGGGGGGCTTTACCTTCCTTCCAGATGGCGTAGCCTTTTCCCAGCCGGCAAGGCTGAGAATCAATTTGGGAGGAAAAATTATGGAAGTAACTCGTCGTACGGCCCTTGCGGCCGGCGCAGGCACAGGCGCAGCCCTTGGTGGCCTTCCCTGGCGGAGCGCGAAGGCGCAGGCTGCGAATACCATCAAGATCGCGCTGCTGACGGATTTTTCTGGTATGTATCGAGACGTAAGCGGCCCAACAGAGTTGGCCTGCGTGCGTCAGGCAGTGGCTGAAATGAGCAACCGCGGCTTCAATGTCGAGGTGCTTTTTGGTGACAATCAAAATCGCCCCGATGTCGGTTCCAACCTCACGCGTCAATGGATTGACCGCGATGGTGTGGATGTTGTGGTTGATGGGGGTGCTTCTTCGGTCGCACTGGCGGCTAATGACATCATTCGTGACAGGAATAAGGTTTTTCTGAATACAACCTCGGCGACTTCGGATCTTACTGGTCGTGCCTGCTCACCGAATACCGTGCACTGGACTTATGATACCTGGATGCTGGCCAATTCCACTGGCGGTGCGACAGTGCGCGCCGGTGGCGATAGCTGGTACTTCATCACGGCCGATTATGCCTTTGGCCATGCGCTTGAACGCGACACTGCGAATTTTGTGCGCAATGCCGGCGGGCGCGTGCTTGGCCAAGTGCGGACACCGTTTCCAGGCACAACTGATTTCTCATCCTTCCTGGTGCAGGCGCAAGCTTCCCGCGCCAAAGTGATCGGTCTTGCCAATGCCGGCAGTGACACCATCAATTGCATCAAGCAGGCTGCGGAATTTGGGCTGATGCGTCGCGGTATCAAGCTTGCCAGCCTGCTGATGTTCTTGCCGGATGTGCATTCGCTTGGGCTTGCCACGACACAGGGGCTGATCTGCACCGAAACCTTCTACTGGGATATGAATGATCGCACCCGCGCTTTCTCAGCCCGCGTGCGGCCCAATATCGGTCA
>CAIMVB010000291.1 GCA_903844785.1 uncultured Rhodospirillales bacterium
CTCGGGCGCCGCGAAGCGGGTGATGCCGGCTTCGCGTGCCAAATCCGCCGCCGCTGCGGCCTCATCCGCGCCCAATTCCTTGGCGCGCGTGCGGATGCGATGCGTCAGCCGATCCGTATGAATATTGCCGGGATTGATGAGATTGACGCGCACGCCATCCGCCACGCCCCGATCCGCGAGCGCCTTGGTGAAATTCATGAGCGCCGCATTGACCGAACCGCCAATGGTGAAATCCGCACTCGCCAAGCGTCCGCCGACACCACCGATATTGACAATGGCGCCCTTGGCTTGGCGCAAATGCGGCCAAGCGGCGCGCGCAAGCCGCACCGCGCCGAAAAGCTTCAGCGCATAGCCATCCGCCCAATCAGCATCGGAAAGCGTCAGGAAATCCCCGCGCTTCGTGGCCCCCGCGCTATGGACCAGAATATCCAGCGTGCCAAAGCGCTGAATGGCAGCGGCAACCGCGGCTTGAGCCGCCGCATCTTCGCGCAGATCACCGGGCACCACCACGCAATCCGCGCCGCAATCGGCGGCGACGTTGCGCATATCGGCTTCATTGCGCGCGATCAGCACGAGCTTCGCGCCATCACGCGCCAGAGTGCGCGCAATAGCAGCGCCAATGCCGCGGCTAGCGCCACTCACCAGGGCAACCTTGCCGGAAAGCGGGGCGCTCATTCCGCGGTAATCCCGGCTTCGCGGATCACCTGGCCGTAACGCGCGACATCAGTGGCGATCAGCGTGCCGAAGCTTTCCGCCGTTCCGCCCACAACTTCGGCGCCGGAATCAAGCAGCTTCTGGCGCATTTCCGGGGCGGTGATGATATTGCCAATCACGGCGTTCAAGCGCTGCGCGGCGGCGGGCGGCATGCCGCGCGGGCCGACAATGCCGTACCATTCGGCAATCTGATAACCGGGGATGGCGGCTTCCGCGATGGTGGGCGCTTCCGGCAAGAAGGGCAGGCGCTGCGCTGCCGTGACCCCCAGCGCGCGTACCCGGCCACCACGCACATGCGGCAGGGCGGATGTGGCATTGGCGAACATGATCGGCACATTGCCGGCCATGAGGTCCGTCAAGGCCGGCGCGCCGCCGCGATAAGGCACGTGGGTCATGTTCAGGCCGGTCGCCAAGCGAAACATCTCACCACTGATATGCGTTGAAGTGCCGGTGCCGGAAGAAGCAAAGGCAAGTGGATTGGTCCTGCCCCAGGTGATCAATTCGGGCACCGTACGCGGGGGCAGGTTGTTGTTGATGCACAGGATATTATGGACATTGGCCACGTGGATCAGCGGCGTGATGTCGCGCACCGCGTCAAAGGGATGGTTCTTCACCAGATGCGCATTGGCGGCATGGGTGCTGATGATGAAGCCAAAGGCATGGCCATCGGCATCGGCGCGCACAATGGCTTCCGTGCCAATCAACCCTGCCGCGCCGGCGCGGTTTTCAATCACCACGTTTTGGCCCAGCGCTTCCTGCAAGGCCGGCGCGATCATGCGCGCGACGATATCCGTGGTGCCGGCAGGCGGCCAGGGCACAATGAAGCGGATGGGTCGTGTGGCGACCCAGGCGCCTTGCGCGCGCGCAAGGCCGGGCGCGGCCAGGGTCGCTGCAGCAGCAGCCAAAAATGAACGTCTTTTCATGGTGGCTTCCCCCCCCTTGTTGCGCCCATGGTGGCCGGGTGCGCCGTATCTGTCCAGCAAGGGGCGCGCTTTCCTTACCGCGCAACAGGGGCAATACTCAGTCCAGTTGGGGGGGAGAGAACAGCATGGCCAAGGATGGCGGTTTGCTTTGCGTGATGAATGACATCGCGCCTGCGTGTGATCGGCGTGATTATGAAGCCTGGTATCAGCAGGATCATCTGCCGGATCGCCTTGGCATTCCGGGCTTTCAACACGCCAGGCGGTATCGGCGGCTGAATGGGCCGCGCGCGGAATTCCTGACTTTTTATGAAACCGCTACGCCGGCGGTGTTGTGTTCGGCGCCTTATATCAAGCGCCTGGCGGAGCCCACGGCATGGACCGCGCGCGTGATGGAACATTTCCGTACCATGTCGCGTAGCATTTGCCGTGTGGCGCTGGATGATGGGCAGGTGGGCGCCGGCGGCTTGCTGGCGCTGATGGCCAATAATGACGCGCCATCGGATGGACTTGAAGCACAATTGGCGGTGGTACTCGCGCAACCGGGCGTGACGCGTGTGCGCCTGTGGCGCGGTGATCCATCCGTCATGGTGCCAAGCCCGGAAGAAAAGCTCCGCCCAGGTGGCGATGCTTCCTTCGCTACCATCATCGTCGTTGAAGGCACGAATGCGGAAATGATCCAGGCCGCGCTTTTGGCGCAGGGCGTTACAGCGGCGCCCACATTTTACAGCTTGATTTTTGCCTCCCCAGAAAAGTCTCAGAAGGAAATAACGCCATGACCACGCGCGCCCTCGCGGAATTCACTGCCGGCATCAAGCCGGATGCGCTACCGCCAGAAGTGCGGCGCCAGGCGGCGCGGCTGGTGCTGGATGCGCTGGGCTGCGCCATGGCGGCCTGGACGGAGGACGCGGAGAAATCCCGCATCGCGCGCGATATCGCAGCGCTTTATCCTGGCGCGCCCGGCGCTCATGTCATGGGCACCAAGGGGGCGGCTGTGCAACCTGCTTTCGCCGCGCTGGCGAACGGCATTCTGATCAATGCCGCCGATAATGATGATACGCATAAGCGCGCTTTGTTGCATGTGGGATCCGTCATGGTGCCAACGGCTTTGGCGCTGGCCGAAGCGCGCGGGCTTTCCGGGCGTGCCATGCTGGCGGCGCTGGTGGCGGGTTATGAGGTTGCGGTGCGTGTTGGCATGGCGGTGATGCCAACGCATTATCGGTTTTGGCATTCCACTGCCACCAACGGCACTTTCGGCGCCGCTGCCGGCGCTGCCCATGCCATGGGGCTGGATGCTAATGGCGTGCAGCGCGCGCTTGGCCTGGCCGGCACTCAAGCGGCGGGGCTGAATACGTTTTTCGAGTCCGGCGACATGACGAAATCCATCCACCCCGGCAAGGCGGCGCTGAACGGCATTCTGTCGGCGCAATTGGCGGCGCTTGGCGCCACCAGCCCGCCCGGCATTCTGGAACACCCGAAGGGCTATCTGGCGGCGTTTTCGCTGGAACCCAAAGCAGCCGCGCTGACCGCGGGCTTGGGCACGGAATGGGAAATCCTGCAAAACGGCTTCAAATATTTCCCCTCAATTCTGGCCAGCCATTCACCCATTCAGGCAACCCTCGCCATTGTTGCCAAGCATAAGCCGGACCCAAAGCGGATTGTGTCCATCACCAATGAAACTTACGACACGGTGAAATCCCATTTTTCTAATAAGGATGTCACCACATTGATGGGCGCGCGGGTTTCCGTGCCCTATTGCATCGCGGCCGCTGCGGTGGATGGGGAATTGACGCAACGCCAATTCGCCGCCGGCCGCGTGCATGATGCGCTGATCCGCCAAGTGCTGGCGCGCACGGAAGTGGTGCCGGATGCGGAATTGAATAAGCTCTATCCCGCGAAATTCCCCGCGCGCGTCACGATCACGCTGGATGACGGCACGAAGCTGACGGAAACCGTGTTGCTGCCAAAGGGTGACCCCGGCGCACCGCTTTCCGATGATGAATTGGAAGCAAAATACCGCGACAATGCCGAACCGCTTTTGGGTAAGGGCGGTGCCATGGCGCTGCGCGATGCGATCTGGCGCCTGGATGACGCGCCGGATGTGGCGGCGCTGGTGCGCGCCATGATCCCCGGTTAAGCGTTACGCATAACGCTGCAGAATATCGCGCATGGCCGGCGCCAGATCGGGCCTGGCCAGCGCAAAAGCCACCTGGGCTTCCAGAAATCCCGCTTTGTCACCGCAATCAAAGCGGCGGCCCTGATAGCGCAGCCCATGGAAGGGCTGCGAGCCAATCAGCTTCGCCATGCCATCCGTTAATTGCACTTCCCCGCCCGCGCCTTTTTCCATACGCGCCAAATGGCTGATCACTTCCGGCATCAGCACATAGCGGCCAATGATGGTCAGGTTGGATGGCGCCTTTTCAATCGGCGGCTTTTCCACAAGGCCCTTTACCGAAACCAAGCGTCCGTGATCTTCCGCCACATCAAGCACACCGTAGCGGTTCACACGGTCGCGCGGCACTTCTTCAATCGCCACCACATTACCGCCGGTTTCGCGATAGGCTTCGGCCAGCTGCGCCGTACAGGAAACCTCGCACTGCATCAGATCATCGGGCAGCAGAATGGCGAAGGGATCATCGGCAATGAAGGCGCGCGCGCACCAGATGGCATGACCCAAGCCCATCGGCACTTGCTGGCGCACAGACATGATGGAACCAGGCGCTGGCGCATCGGCACGCAGAGCCGCCAATTCCTTTTCCTTCCCGCGTTCCGCCAGGGTGCGTTCCAATTCGAAGGCAACGTCGAAATGTTCAACCAGCATGGTTTTGCCGCGCCCGGTCACGAAGCAGAATTGCTCAATCCCCGCCGCGCGTGCTTCTTCCACCGCGTATTGAATAAGCGGCTTGTCCACGATGGGCAGCATTTCCTTCGCCATGGTCTTGGTGGCGGGCAGGAAACGCGTACCAAGCCCGGCAATGGGCAGCACGGCTTTCTTGAGCGGCTTTAGTGACACAGGACGATTCCCCTGGATTGGTCTCTTGCCCGCTTATGCCGCGAAAGCCGGGCATGAATAAGGCGGAGGATGGCGCTCAAAACACCGAAAAGCGTTCTTCCAGAATGCGGCGCCGGGGCACGCCAAGTGCGCGCAACCCCTGATGTGCCGCGCGGATCATGGGGCCGGGGCCGCAGAGCAGGAAAATCCAGCCCTCTGCTGCGGCGCGGGTGGCTTCCGCCTGGATCAACTCTGGCGTCATCATGCCGGCCAATCCCGCCCAGCCCGGCGGCGGTTCTTGCAGGACATGGTGCAGATCAAGCCGCAAGCGCTCAGCAAGCGCCGCTAATTCCGCCGCCGCCATGATCTGCCCTTCATGCCGATTGCCATAAAGTAGTTTGATGGGGCGGGTTTCGCCGCGCGCTGCCGCTTCTCGCAACATGGAAAGCATCGGCGCCAGACCCGCCCCGCCGGCGATCATGAAAATGCCAGGCTCCCGCCGGCCTTCCAGATAAAGCGCGCCATGCGGCCCATCCACAAAAGCGCGTGCTCCAATGGGCAGCCCGCCGATCTGCCGCGTGAAATCCCCCGCTTCCTTGATCAGGAACCGCAAGGCCGCGCCATCCGAAGGCGCGGCGGCGATGGAGAAAGGATGCTCGCGCGGCGAAAAGGCCGAACAATTCAGCCGCAACCAAGCAAATTGCCCGGCACGATAGGAAAGCCCAGCATGGCCATCTGGTTCCAGCGTCAGCGACCATAGCCTATCCCCCACGCGTTCCAGCGCGGCAATGCGCCAGGGCCTGCACGCCAGCCGCCAGGGCCTGATGAGATAGATGGCGAAAAGACTTCCAAGCGCGATGGCAAGCAGGAAGGCCCAATAGGCCATCAGCGCAGGCATGCCCGAATAGCGCCCGGCGGCGATGGCGTGATGCAGCACCAACCCCGCCAGTAACGCGGCGCCCAGCCCATGGCTGATCCGCCAGACCTCATATTTGAAAGGTAGATCATCGCGCCTGATCGCGGTGAGTGTGAGCAGCCCAAGTAGCAGCCAAGCGAGCGTGCCGGTGATGAGCGAAGCCGCATCAAGCCCCAGCACCGCGCCAGGATCATCTGGGCGCTGAAAAGCGGCACCACTTGGGGTCAGGTAAAATAGCGGATGCAGCAGCGCGGCCAGCGTTAGGATTTGTGCAAACATCTGATGCCAGCGCAGGCTGCGATCCATGCCGATGCCGCCACTGATAACGCGAAACCGGCCAGACAGCAGAAATTCTAGCAGCAGTGCGGCGGTCGCCATCAAGGCTATGGCGCTGGAAGCTTCATCCAACCAGGGCCGCGCGGGGCCGATCAGCCACCAGCCAAGTGCCACCGGCAGCACGATCAGCAGGGCATAGGCGGTGAGGATCACAAGGGCGGGCAGGGCAGAACACCTTTCAGCATGCGCGCAGCCTATCATTACCCGCGCTGCAAGTCTTAGTTTTGACGCGTCAGCCGAAGCGGCCTTGAATACACAGAATCGTGAAGGAAGCCCTGCATGACATTCTCTCTGCTTGGTCGCTGCGCCCGCACTGGGCAATTTGGGGCGGCGGTTACCACATCTTCTGTCGCGGTCGGCACGCGCGTGCCGTTTGTGGCGCCAGGCCTTGGTGGTGTGCTGACGCAGCACCGCACTGATCCTCGCCTTGGCCCGCGTGGGCTCGAATTATTGCGTTCTGGCTGTTCGGCGGCGGAAACCGTGGCGGCGCTGGCGGCTTCCACCCCGCATCACCAATGGCGCCAGATTGCGGTGATGGATCGGCATGGCGGTACGGCGCATTTCCATGGCGCGCGGGTGAAGCCGGCCTTTTGCGTGGCGCATGGCAAGGATGTTGTTGCCATCGGCAATATCCTGGCGA
>CAIMVB010000292.1 GCA_903844785.1 uncultured Rhodospirillales bacterium
ACTTCAACCGAAAGCCCGAAACGATCAAGCAATTGCGGGCGCAATTCGCCTTCTTCCGGATTGCCACTGCCAATCAGCACGAAACGGGCTGGATGACGCAGGCTGATGCCTTCACGTTCAACCACATTCTCGCCCGATGCCGCCACATCTAGCAGAAGATCCACCAAATGGTCTTCCAGCAGATTGACTTCATCAATATAGAGAAAGCCACGATGCGCCGCAGCCAATAGGCCAGGTTCAAAGGCCTTCACACCTTCCGCAAGCGCCCTTTCAATATCAAGCGCGCCGGCCAGACGATCTTCCGTGGTGCCCAAGGGCAAGTCTACGACAGGCACCGGCACCATGCGGCGTTCAGGCTTTTTACCCTTCGCCAAGACTGCGCAATGCGCGCAACCTCCTGATGGCGACGCTGGATCACAGGCATAAGGGCAACCCGCGACAACAGCCATCTCAGGCAGCAAAGCTGCCAGAGAGCGAACCGCAGTTGATTTGCCCGTTCCGCGATCCCCAAAGACAAGAACGCCGCCAATACTCGGGTCCACCGCCGCAATCATCAGGGCGCGCTTCATCTCCTCCTGCCCCACGATCGCGCTGAAGGGGTAGGCGTTGCGGATGCGCGGCGCCGCTATTTGCGCCGGCGCTTCATCACGCCGGCGCGATACGCCACGCCGTGATGATTGCGCATCTGAGCCACGACTGGCCGGGCGAAAGCCCGTTAAAGCGCCATCCATCACGCAGCGCGCCTTACGCGAAATTGTGCCCATACCTGTTCAAGTGCTGCAACCAGATGATCCATATCCGCATCGGAATGGACCGGCGAAGGTGTGATGCGTAGCCGTTCCGTACCGCGCGGCACGGTCGGATAATTGATCGGCTGCACATAAATCCCATGCTCATCCAGAAGCGTGTCGCTCAGTTTCTTGCAGAGCGTGGGATCGCCCACCATCACGGGGACAATATGGCTAAGGTTATCCAGATGCGGCACACCAACCGCATCCAAGCGGCGGCGAAGCGTTGCAGCCCTTTCATGCAGGGCTTCCCGTTCCTTATTGCTTTGCCGCAAATGCCGTATCGCGGCACGGGCCCCAGCGGCGATGGCGGGCGGCAGGGCAGTTGAAAAAATGAAGCCCGATGCGAAGGAACGGACGAAATCACACATGGCCGTGCTGCCCGCGATATACCCACCAATGACACCGAAGGCCTTGGCAAGCGTACCTTCAATGACCGTCACGCGGCTTGCGACATCATCGCGCTCCGTAATGCCGCCGCCAGTTGCGCCATAAAGCCCGACAGCATGCACCTCATCGCAATACGTCATGGCGCCATGGGCATCCGCAACATCGCAAATATCGCTGATGGGCGCGATATCGCCATCCATGGAATAGACGCTTTCAAAGGCAATCAGCTTGGGCGCGCTGCGTGGCAATTCCGAAAGCACGCGCTTCAAATCCGCCACGTCATTGTGCTGAAAAAGAACACGCTTGGCCTTACTATGCCGCATGCCTTCGATCATCGAGGCATGATTCATTTCATCGGAAACAATGATGCATCCAGGGATCTTCGATCCCAGCGTGGAGAGCGATGCCCAATTCGACATATAGCCGGAATTGAACAATAGCGCCGCTTCACGGCCATGTAGCGCCGCTAGATCTTTTTCAAGCAGCACATGCTCATGATTGGTGCCGGAGATATTGCGTGTACCGCCAGCCCCTGCCCCGCAACGATCCAGCGCTTCATGCATCGCGGCAAGCACATCACTATGCTGCCCCATGCCAAGATAATCATTCGAACACCAGACAGTAACCTCACCCCGCACACCCTTGTCATGCCTAATAGCGCGGGGGAATTCACCGCGGCGGCGTTCAAGATCGGCGAAAACGCGGTACCGCCCTTCCCGGCGGAGGCCATCAAGCTGTGTCTGGAAGAATTCTTCGTAATTCATGTCAAACTCTCCTTGCCCAGAATAAGCATCCAGGTCTTGCCATTGAACGAGGCTTCACCTTGGCGTCTCCTGCCAAAATGTTTGCCACCGCCATGCCGTTGATGCAGGTCTCTCTCATGCGCTGTACCTCAGCGCATAATTTTCAAATTCCGCGCAAATGCCTCGCTCATTTAAAAAGCGCCCGGTGACGATAATGCCGGTAGAGGCAGCTTCCGGTGCGCCATGGCGCCTCAGATGCATAACACCATCGACAAAATCAAGCACCAGCCACCCCTCGGGGGCGCGGATCGATCCTTTAAGGCTTTCAATAGTTCCAAAAGCGCCAGCGGTTACACGCGCGACCACGGCGGCCAGAGGCTTCATATCAAAGGGCCCGGTGAGTTCCGTGGACCAGGTTGTGGTCTGTTTGGGATCTTCATTACCCCGCAAACCCCAATGCCATAACGCCTCAAGCGGTAGTGGCAACATCAAAAACCAATGTTCCAATACAGCGAGGCTGGCGAGCATAGCCACAAGCATGAACCCAATCGCTTGATACTCATTCGCGTCATTTGCGAAAGCTTTATGAAAAAGCCATGCGCTTAGTATAGTGCCAAGTGTAATAGAAAACGGGAAAAGAAGATTCATCGGCCGCAGCGCGAAATAGCTGCTGATATAGCGCAAATGCACAGGCAAAAGTCGTTCACCAGTATTCCGTACACCAAGGTAAAGGTTAAGCTTTGCACTTAACCGCATAACCCAAAGAACCGCGAAAGTTATGATCCCTATTGTATTCGCCCAAAAAGCAAGAGAGCCAAGCAAAAAGGCCCCTATGGCCAGGATGAAAAGCTCATGCCAAAGGACAACCCGCGTAGCCGCCCAGAAGCGTTGCAAACCAACATAATGAGAAGGGAGTTCCTGCCGGTTCGGCCCGGTAATAAGACCACCCAGAAAGCTTATCTCCACCGCGCCCCAAACACCCAATGCGCCAAGGAATGAAAGAAACGCGCTAGCTTTGGTCGTCTCATCCGAAACGGCCAGTAAAAGCGCCATTGAGCCCAACAGCATAGCCGCAACCGTAAGCCCCAGGGGCAAACGCTTCTGGCCAAGCGATGTCACCACCAAAAGGATCGCGCCCGTGGTAAACCACCACAGGAAAATAGCTACCAGGGCTGCGACCAGACTGTCGGACATCACAAATCTACCAAACCGGCGCCATGCGAGTTTCTGCTGGCAGCGCATGCCTCCGGGGACGCCGGAAGAACAGCTTTCCAAAGGTGAAGGCAGCGGCGGCACCTAGCCCAAGCCGGCGGATGCGGGAAACCACGCCACCTTCGCGGCGCGCTTCATTCATCTTCTCAGAAATATCAAGAAGACGGTCCATATCCTCCATGAAGCCCGGGCCATCAATGTCCAGCGTTACGGGGAAAACCTGGCGACAGATTTCCTCAGTGATTTTGAAGACTTCGCGATCATATTCCGTGGGCGTCATGCCGAGCGCCTTATGGAATTCTGGCCGCCCATGATCCCGCACATACATGGTCGCAAAAACCGCCAACTGGAAAAAACGGCACCACAAAGCGTTCACGCCAGTCAGGAGCTTGGGATTTGCGCGCATCAGAAGCGCGAAGGCTTCGCCATGCCGGAATTCATCGTTACACCATTTCTCGAACCAGATAAAAATGGGATGGAAACGAAGTTCAGGATGCCGTTCAAATTGGCGGAAGATCGTGATGTAGCGCGCGTAGCCAATCTTTTCGCTCAAATAGGTCGCGTAGAAAATGAATTTGGGCTGGAAGTAATGGTATTTTTTGGCGCGCGTCAGAAAGCCCAAATCAACCCCAATGCCCAAATCCTTCAGTGCATCATTGATAAATCCGGCGTGGCGGCTTTCATCCCGCGCCATGACCGAAAAAAGCTCCTTCATATCCGGATTTTTGACGCGCTTCTTGATCTCCGCATACAGAACGCATCCGGAAAATTCGGCTGTCACGCTGCTCACCAGAAAATCCACTAACTCTTTCTGTAGGCCTTCCGGCAGCGCTTCCAGACTGAAAGCGTCAAAACGCTCATCGCGGATAAAATGGCCTTTATTGGGATCCTGGTGAAATTCTTCCATCAACCGGTCCCATTCTGCGCGAACGGGCTCGACGTTAATCGCATCCATCGCTGCAAAATCGGTTGTGTAAAATCGGGGCGACAGAGCGGTTTCTGTAAGCGCCATTTCCGTTGATTCACGTGACAGCTTGTCCCGCATCGGGTGGCTCACGGCGTTCATGCGGCCTCCTTCGGCTCAAAGCCCACATGGTAAAGTTCAGTCAATTCAAGGATCGAACGAAATTGGGTCCAATGGCGGAGAAAGAAACCTGCCCGAATGACGGTTGCCGAGGTTTCAAAGCTATATTTCTCCCCATACGCTACCTGCGCCGGGGCTCCATGCACAATGACCTCGTCACCCGGGCGTAGAGTTACGTTTTCGGGCACCGCATAGGCATGGAAACTATCGAAACTACGTTCAATTTCGACCGTACACGGCACGTCAAAGCGCCTGCCCCTTGGCTCTCGGTTTGTATTGTTCATTTGCCTTCCTCATTTTTTTTGTTCAGGAACTCAGCAAAACTCTGCAGGTTCGTGGCCCCAAATGCGCGCAGATCCGTCCAGCGCCCGCTTACCGGGTCTTCCAGAATGATTGCTCCATCTTGCATGGCAGCAACGCGCAAGGGGCTTTCGGTGCCGGGGTTCTCCAATCTTCTCTCACGCATGAAGCCGCGCAATGCACCACGCACAAAACCGCCCTCACCTGGCGCAATTTCGCCAATCATTTGTCCAGTAGAAGCATCCCGTACGGAAATGCCACCATCCGACCTGTCACTAAACAATATATTGCGCGCAGCAATGGCTTCTCCGGAGGGATGCCATTCATGACGCTTCTCACTAGCATTCAGCATAACGAACCCAAGCACACCTGCCAGCATGGCCCCAAGGCCAAGGCCCAGAAAATCAACACGCGGCAGTAATGCTTTTGATGCCATGGTCTCTGCCCTAAGCCATCGCCGCTTCATTATGGGGCATTGTGGATTCTGCGCCCAAAGCTGAACGACTCATTCCTACCCCTGTAGAAGTAGCAACTGCATTGCCCAATATTTCCGCCACCGCAGCAGCATTCGCGATACCGCGAAGCATGGGTTTTGGGCGGCCAAAGCTCCATCCTCCACAATGTGGCCAGAGGGCGATCCAGGAAATACGATGTGATGGCAGTAATTCCAGAATGATGTCGCCTGCGCCATCTTTGCGGTTCCTCAAAGATGCGCCGGCCAGCGCAACAAAGGGAATATTAATCGTGATAGGCAAAGCCACCCCAACCCGCATCACCAAGCGCCGAGAGGTAATGGAATAGACACTTGTTCGCGCCACGATCTTCGCAAGCAGGGCAAGAATACCAATCGCCACAGCGCCCACCAGCATAAGAAGCATCGCGGGGCCGATAACGTCCGCCGCCATGCCGCCCTGAAGGGTACCGTTCATTAACTCCCAAAGGACAAGGGCGACAAAATAGCCCCCCACCCAACGCACCAAAAAGACGCGTTGGGCAATTTCGGACCATACCGGCGCCCCTTGCCAAAGCAGTACCTCGCCAGACGGAAGCGCTTCTGGAAGACCAGGGACTGGTTCCAGACCATGTTCCGTCAGGCGTGGGCGCGCTTGCTTATTCACAGGCAAGACTCACTGCGCTCTGGTGTTGCGTAGAAATGACCACCACCAAAATACGCTGAGATGCGGTCTTCTTCGAGCAACGTAATCTGCTCAGGCCGCGCAATGCCGGGTGCCGCAGCAAACTGCGATGCGGTCACTGAAATGACCTGCGTGGTTCCTTCATCATTAAACGTGCACAGGAACATCGGCACCAAAATGCGTCGGCCACCAGGAACCTCGGCTTCAAGGTAGCGCAGAATGTATTCTGAACGGTCGACCCAAAGATCAACCACCGTCGCCGCAACGGCTCCATCAAGTGTTATAACTGATTTACCGCGCGGGTCTGGATCTTCATGCGCGATATGCCAGCCAGGCGCTGCACGCAACGGCACAATCTTCGGCTTATTATCATCATAAGCAAGGTCGGGAATATCCGCGCGATCGGCGTAAGCGGCCGGACCGACACCATCCTTCATCGCATCGCCAGTGGGCACAAAAGCAGTGCCCGGATAGGGGTAATCAGGCACCAATTGCGCAGAGACGTCACGTTCCGGACGTACCCCCTGAACAACCGTCGCGCCTTCGGGATAATGCAAACGGAATACCTTGGGCGCGGGCGTTTCTGGGAAACCATGCATGGTCGCGAAACCCGGACGATCTGGCAATTCCCCGACCATCGGGTAGCCTTCGCGCTTGTTTTCGCGAGTTAGATAATAAATCAACCCCGCGAAGAACGCGAAGAAGATATAAAGAGAAACGGCAGCCGCATCCAAAAAGACCGGCGTTGCTGGTGTTGTCATGGCAATGCTCCATGTTGGTTTTGCAGCCCAGCCAGGACCGGCCGGCCTGCATCATGTTGAGGTCCAGAAGGTTTGTTTTCGGTCTCCCGAAGTAGAGGACCGACAGTCGCAAGCATCATGAAGAGAAGGAGTATTTCGATGATATAAACGCCTACATATCCTGTACTCGGCGCATCCAGGCCCACGCCAAGAATGCCCGCTGAGGCAAGGGATGAAAGGACATCGCGGATCACGCCGCCAAGCGCCACAGCAATGCCACCTGCTGTTGCGGTGACGGCACCCCAGACACCAAGCGTGAGGCCAATTTGGCCTTCAGGCGCAGCCTGCATGCATCCAGTCAATGTCGCATGCGCAAAAAGCCCGGCGCCGAAACCAATGGCGGCCGTTCCAGCCGCAAAAATCAGGGTTGATTCCAAAGGTGCCGCAAATATCACCATTACAAATCCGGATATGCCAACCATGGCACCTGCACTTGCCACGCGTTGGGCGTGCATGCCTCTTCCCAACAACGGGGCTGCACGCAAAAATCCAAGGACCGCGCCGGTTGCAAATAATGCGGTGAGCGCAGTTGTCGCCGCTACGCTGAGCGAGAGAATTTGGCCGCCATAGGGTTCAAGCAATACATCCTGCATACCAAAGGCCGCGGTCCCGAGCGCAGCGGCCAACA
>CAIMVB010000293.1 GCA_903844785.1 uncultured Rhodospirillales bacterium
ATCATGCGCAGGATGTGAAGAAGCTGGTGGACCAGTTGAAGGCCCGCGGCGCCAAGGAAGCCACCGAACATCGCCGCGCCTATCGCCCCTGGGGTCATTATGAAGGCCTGATCATGGGCGATCGCTTCCAGGTCAAGAAGATCGAAGTTCGCCCCGGCGCCAAGCTTTCCCTGCAAAAGCATTTCCACCGCGCCGAGCATTGGGTGGTGGTCTCTGGCACCGCCATTGTGCGGCGCGATGGGGAAGAAATTATGCTGCGGGAGAATGAAAGCGTCTATCTGCCGCTTGGCTGCATCCACCGCATGGAAAACCCGGGCAAGATCCCGCTGACACTGATTGAAGTGCAGTCCGGCTCCTACCTTGGTGAAGATGATATCGTGCGCTTTGAGGATACCTACGGGCGGAGTTGATATTCCTCATGCCCAAGCGGCCCTGATGGGAGCAGCCTGCATGCTTTGCAGGGGAGCTTCCGCATGGCCGAGCATTCAGACCAGCACAATCACCGGCGCCATAGCCATTTGCGCACGGCATTATCACGCGCGCGGGAAAGACGGCGAAGCGAGGGTCCAGCGCCGGCACTAACCCTTGGCGAAAAGCTTTCCGACCTGGTCGCGGAAATTGTTGGTTCCTGGCGCTTCATCCTGATCCAGTCCGGGCTATTGGTGGTCTGGCTGATGGCCAATGTGGCTTTGGGCGGCACTGCCTGGGACCCCTATCCCTTCATTCTGCTGAACCTGATGCTGTCCTTCCAGGCGGCCTATACCGCGCCGATCATTATGATGAGCCAAAACAGGCAGGCGGATATCGACCGCATCCGCTCCATCGCCGATTATCAGGTGAATATCCGCGCCGAAGCCGAAATCAGCCTGCTGCATGAAAAAATAGATTTGCTGCGCGAACAACAGGTTGCCGAATTGATCGCGCTGCTAAAAAAATCCCTAAGCCGGATCGAGACATTGGAGAACCTGATTCTGCCAAGCCCACCATCAGCGCCCTGAAATTCACCCTTCGACTGGGGGCAGAGATATGCAAGACTGCCGTTCGGCTGTGGCCGACCCGGCAGCCAATGGGCAAAGGGCGCTTGGATGGAATGGATTCTGCAAACCCTGATGATGATGGGCGCCAAGGCAGCGTCCATTTTCATCAACCGCGATTCCCCGAATTTCGAAGTTGTCCAGGGCATGATGGCCATTCTGGCGCTGGTTGCCTGCGTGCTGCTGATCACTTTCGCCTTCCGGAAAAAATAGCTCCATGACAGATCTTCGTACGGCCTTGGAAGAAGCCCGAAGGGGCCTGCTTGATCTTTCCACCCGTAACCGCCTGCTTTCCCTACCCAAGCCCGGCACTTCACGCGGCGTTATCATTCTGGATGATGAGGATGCAGATTTCGCCCTCGGCGCGCTGCAAGCGGGCCGCGCCTTTGGCTTTGAAGCCTCAGCCGCCGCGCCCGATACCGCGGCAGTGGAAGCAAGCCCAGGCAAGCCGCGCCGCGCGCGCAGCACCAAGGTAAAGGCGGAAGGCATCACCGCCGCGAAATCAGATGTAACGCGGGAAGACTATCAGCGCGATGATAAGCTGCGCGTACAGCTTCCCCCCACGGATCTCACGCGCCGGTTGCGCGATATCATGCAGGATGCGCGTACGGCGCGCGAAGAAACCGGCGTGCCCACACTTTATTTGGCGCTGGGTGCGCTGATCTGGCGCGACCCCGCCACGCCCGAGACCGAACGCCGCGCGCCGTTGGCACTGCTGCCCGTGGCTTTGGAACGCGAGGGCGTTTCACAGAATTTCAAGCTGCGCGGGGCGGTTGGCGATATCGCGGAAAACCTTTCGCTCCGCGAAATGCTCAAGGTAAATTTCAAGACCGCACTGCCGGATTTCGATGCCGACACCTATTCCCCAACCGGCTGGGCAGAAAGCATCGCGGCTTTGGTGACCGAGCGTGAGCATTGGCGGGTGGATGCGGATGCGCTGGCGATTGGGCTTTTTTCTTTCGCCAAATTCCTCATGTGGCGTGACCTTGGCCCCGAGGAAAATCCGGGCCTTGCCGATCACCCCATGGTGCGCGCGTTGGTGGGCGGAGAGGTGCTCTCCATCCCGCCGGTCTTTGCTGATGACGCCGATGTGGATGCCGAAATCCCGGTGGAACGGCTTGATCATGTGATGGATGTGGATGGCAGCCAGGCGCTGGCGGCGGAAGCTGTCAGGCGTGGTGGGCATGTTGTGATCCAAGGCCCGCCCGGCACCGGCAAAAGCCAGACCATCAGCAATATAATCGCTCAGGCTGTGTTGGATGGGCGGAGCGTTTTGTTTGTGGCCGAAAAACTCGCGGCACTTGAGGTCGTGAAGCGCCGGCTGGAGAGTATCGGCCTTGGCGCTGCCTGCTTGGAATTGCATTCAGAAAAGCAATCCAAGCGCGCGGTACTGGATGAATTGCGCGCCACACTTGCGCTGCCCATGCCGCCCAAGCCGGATCGTGATGCGGTGGTGCGCCGGCTGGGGTCTCTGCGTGGGCGGATCAATCGCCATGCGGCGGCGATGCGCGCGGAAGTTGGTGCATCGGGCCTTGCGTTGCATCAGGTGATTGGTGCGCTGGTGGCGTTGCGCCAACGCGGCGTGGCGGCGTCGGATTTTTCCCTGGATGTGGCTGGATGGGATGCGGCGGGCATTGAAGCGCGGCGCGATGCGGTGAAGCTTTTAGCCGATTACGCAGCTTCGGGTGGCGCGCAAAGCCCCTGGCGCGGCGTGATGGCCGATATCGGCCCCGCCGATGCGGATAGGCTGATGGCGAAATTACCGGGATGGATTCGCGCTTTTGCAGCGGCGGGTGCGGCGCTTGGCGCTGATGCCGGGCCGAAGGCGGCGGAGGGCGCGCTTGCCTTGCGCCCGGCCTTGGCGGCAGCACCAGCGCATGATGAAGCGGCGCTGAAGCACGAAGCCTGGGCCGGCGATCTAACACCGCTGGAAGCCCTGCTGCAGGCGCTGGTGGCATTGCAAAAAGCCAAGGCTGATCCGCAGCTTTTGCCGGGCGCCTTAGACGTCACGGGCATTGCCGAAGCGCGTGGGACGCTTGCGGAAGCCGGTGGTGTTTTCGGTTTTCTTTCCGGGGCGCGGCGTGATGCCAAGGCGCTGGCAGCACGCATTACGCGTGATGCAGAAAATCCCTTGCCCGCGCTTGATGCCGCGCTTGCCGGCCAGGCCGCGCGTGATGCCTTGCGCCAAAATGATGCTTTGGGCCGTGCCGCTTTCGGTACTCTTTGGCAGGGCGAGACGAGCGATTCCGCGCCGCTGCTCGCCCTGCTGACTTGGCGCAAAACGCATGGCGCGGCGGCGCTGACCGCGCTCGCGCATGGTGCCAAGCCGGCAGAACCCGCACCGCTGCAAGCCGCGCTCGATGCCTTTCAGGAAGTGCAGCAGGCAACAAGGCTTGATGCGCCCATTGCCTTTGGTGCAGATGAAGCTTCCTTTGCCGCACTTGCCGCGCGGCTTGGCGATTGGGCGGCGGCGCCGGAAGCGCTGGATGCCTGGCTTGGCTGGCGTCGCGCGGCAGCTTCGGCCCCCGGTCTCGAAACCTTGCTGGAACGCCTGGCTGATGGCCGCGTCGCGCCCGAAGCGGCGGCGGATGTCTTTGCCTTCGTGCTGCATGAAAGCCTGCTCCGCGCCGCCATGGCGCAGCATCCGGAACTCGCTGCTTTTGACGGCGCGGCAGCGGATCGGCTGGTGGCCGATTTCCGCGAAGCCGACCGCGCACGCATTACGCTGACCCGCGCGGAAGCGGCCTATGCCCATGCGGTACGCGTGAAGGAAGTCCGCGATGGCGCGCCGGGGATGGCCGTGCTGCGCGGAGAGATG
>CAIMVB010000294.1 GCA_903844785.1 uncultured Rhodospirillales bacterium
AAAGAAGCGGCGCAGCTGTTCATGCAGCATGGTGTGATAGGTCACACCCTTGCGGAATTCCTCATACTGCGCGGCATTGGGCAGATCGCCATTCAGCAGCAGATAGGAAATTTCGAGGAAGCTCGATTTTTCGGCCAATTGCTCAATCGGATAGCCGCGATAGAGCAACACCCCAGCATCGCCATCAATATAGGTGATGGTGCTTTCGCAGGAAGCGGTCGCGCCATAGCCGGGGTCGAAGGTGAAAATGCCGAGATCGCCATAAAGCTTGCGGATATCCGCGACCTGCGGCCCCAGCGTGCCGCCCAGCAACGGCAGCGTCGTGCTTTTATTCGTGCCATCAAGCGTGATGGTGATGGACCCTTGGGCCTTGGTGCTCATGTGCTTGTCTTCCTCGGAACGAATGCGCCACCGGTCAAAATGGACGCCTCAACTTATGGTGCGATGCAGGATAAGGGCGGAGCGGTCAGCTTGGCAAACCCCCTCGCGCGCCATGGTGCCGACATTACGCGCAAAACGTGACGCAGGCTTTAAGAGCGTGAGATTGTTCGATTATGCCATTTGGCGACAAGGGCCGGGCTTCAGCGCCGCCGCCATTCCGCCGGCAATTGGCCCGCATCGGCCCAAAGTCCCTGGCGGGCATCGCGCGCCGCGACTTCCAAGGGGCGCAGCACCGAAACTGATGCCAAGGCGAAGCCGGCTTCCACCATGGCGGCATTCACATCGCGCCCGCCCGCAATGCAGCGGCCAAGCCCACGGCTGAATGCGTCATGGCCTTCAACCCGGCAGGTGATATTCTGGCCCTGAACCAGGCCAGCCAGCACCGCCGCCGCTGCCGCCCCGCAATCCCGCCGCGCCGCGTCAGCGCCGCAAGCTTCCCCGCGCGCGGGGGCGGCAATGCCCGAAAGCCGGATAATGCGATCCCCAAGGCCAAGGGTTTCGCCATCAAAAACGCGAATTTGTGCAGCCTCGGCCGTCACCGGGCGATCCGCGGGCGCCGAGCCGAAAAGATTGGAAGGCAAGCCAAAACCAAGGGCCACTGCGGCGATCAGCGCGCATGACACCCCAAGCCCAGAACCGCCGAAGCGGGGACTATGCTGCCTTCCCTTAAAGATACGTCTTGGTTCACGCACGCGTGATGGTTAACCGAAGTTTGCCACCAGCGACAACCGTCAAAAATGTAAAATAAATGAGGCATACTCACGCAAAGCGCGAGGAGATGGACCTAATCCGCTGACCAAAAAGATTCTTTCGCCAATAATTTTTTCCAGGCCGCCAGCACGCCGTCACGATCAGTGATGGACCGCGCAAGGCACCAGCCCTGCACCATACCAATTGCCCAGGCGCGCCCCCTATCCTGGTCGCGTTCAAGGGCCTGCATCAGGTCTCTCGCTACCGCCGCGTCGTTGCTGCGGCCCAATTCTTCTTGCACTGCGGCCAAGCGGCGCTGGAAACGGCGCGCCGCCTTGGCCGGGAAGATGGGCGCGAAGACCTCGGCCGCGTAGCGCAGGCGCTTGGCGTCCAGCCTGAGTTCGTGCAGCGCCTCCGGCGCCATGGCAGCAATATTCGCCCCCGCCTTGCAGAGCCTCTGCCAGCGCTTTTCCAGCACCATAGCAGCGAAGCCCTGCGGTGGCGCATCCAGCCGGGTGCGGGCTTCCGCATCAGCGCTTAGGCGCCAAGGTTGGCCATTCAGAAAATTCAGCCCTTCCAGCAGCGTCAGGCGCCAGACAGGGCCATCCAATACAGCGGCCAGCGCCTGATAGGCGGCCTGCCGTTCGCCTTCAGCGGCGCGCAGCAAGGACAGCATGCGCCGATCATCGGGCGAAAGCTGCGCCATTTCGGCGCCGATCCCGGCCAGGAAAACATCCCAATCGCGCGCCGGGCCTAAAAGCTTCAGTAAATCGCGCAGGGCGTCATCCAGGGCGCGGCTTTCCGGACCATCGGTCACGGGGCGAAACACTTTCAGCAGGGAACGCAGCCGGCGCAGCGCCACCCGCAGTTGATGCACCCCTTCACTATCCAGCCCTGCGCGGGCGATGGGCGCATAATACAGCGCCACTTCCAGCAAATGCCCGATGGCTAGGGTGAAGACTGCTTCAAGGCTTTCGGCCGCGGATGTATCGGGTGCGCCCCTTCGCCGGGGCTTTGGCGCCTGGCCGGTTGCCAGACCCAAGGCCTCTGCTGCCAGGCTTTGGCTGGGCGGGATCAGCGGCAGGGCGGCGGCCAGGCGCTGTGCCAGGTCCAGTACCGAGGGCGCAGGGCCGGCCAGCACCAGCCGCGCCACTTCTCGTTCCGCCGCGACCGATCGCAGATGCCCCAGCAAAAGGCTGGCTTGCACTTCGGCCTCGCCAAGGCTCAGGCGCTGGGTCTGCCTTTTGCCGGAAAAGGCCGCGAAGGGGGTCAGGGCCTCGCCCTCGGCGGCTTCGGGAATCTCATGCGGGCCGAGCACGGCAAGCGGAGGCGCGACAAGCCCCGGATGCCAGGGGGCAGCGACAGGGGGCGCAATCCCAACCAGCCGCCTGGACCCGCGCTTGGGTGCTTCAACCAGCAGGCCTTCAGCAGCAAGGGCGCCTTCTGCCGTATCAAGCCAACGGATTTCCTCTGCGCTGGTGCTGATGCGCGTAAGCCGCAGCGCCGCCAGAATGGGAAAGCGCTGAAGCCGCGCTGCCTCAGTGACCGGGAGCGAAAATTCTAGACTGAGCGGTTGTTCCGGCGGCGCTTCCGAAGCCTCGGCGGCTTCTGGGGGGGGCTCTGGCGCGGCGCGGTTCATGCCGCCATTTCCGGCAAATCGGCGGGGATCATGAAGCGCACCAGCCGCCCGCCGCCTTCAGCCAAGCTTGCCCAGGGGCTTGAGACGCTGAATTCCGCCAAAGCCGCGGTGGGGAAGGCTTCGGCCATGCGCCGCGCATCAGGGTTGCGCGCCATGGCGTCAGCGCCAGTCAGCGCCAGCGCCAGATCATGCAGGCCGGGGTTATGGCCAATCAGCAGGACGCTCCGCGCCGTCTCAGGCACGCGATGCAGCAGGGCAAGCAAGTTCTGCCAGGAAGCCAGATAAAGCTCATCCATCGGTTCGATGATCGGGCTATCGGGCAGGGGGGAGAGCGCTTCCAGGGTTTGCAGCGTGCGCCGCGCGGAAGAAACCAGCACCACATCGGGTGAAAGCCCCAGCCCGCGCATCGCGTTAGCCATCGCCGCCGCCGCGCGCCGGCCCCTTCCGTTCAAGGGCCGCGCATGATCGGCCAGCGCCGGGTCATCCCAGGCGGATTTGGCATGGCGCAGCAGAAGGAGTTGTCGCATCGCGGGATTATTCTGGCACGGCACGCCGCGCTTGTCGCGCCCCTCGCGCTTTTGTCGGTCATGACCATTTGGTGACAGGAAAGCGGAGGACAGCATGGCCGAGGGCACAATTCTCATTTTGGGCGCAACCGGGGCAGTAGGGGCAGCTTTGGCGCGGCGTGTGGCCGCGCGGGGGCTGCGCCCGGCGCTGGTGGCGCGTGATGCCGGGCGGCTTGCGGCGCTCGCCGCCGAAATCCCCGGTAGCATCGCGATCCCAGCCGATGTTGAAGATGCCGTGGCGCTGCGTGCTGCGGTTGCTGCCGCCGGCGCGCCTTTGGCGGGGCTTGCCTATTGCGTGGGTTCCATTGCGCTGAAGCCGCTCAAGCGCGTGACCGAGGCTGATATGTTGAGCGCCTTCCGGCTGAATGCGCTGGGCGCCATGCTGGCCGTGCAAGCGGCGCAAGATGCGCTGGCGGCAGGAAAAGGCGCTGTGGTGCTGTTTTCTTCCATCGCCGCACGGGCCGGCTTCACCAATCATGCGGCGATTGCCGCCGCCAAGGGCGCGGTGGAGGGGCTGACGGTCGCGCTTGCCGCCGAATTGGCGCCGGCCATTCGCATCAATTGCATCGCGCCATCACTCACGCGCAGCACTATGGCCGCGCCCTTGCTGGCGAACGCGCAAATGGCGGATGCGATTGCGAAGCAGCACCCCATCCCCAGGCTGGGGGAGGGGGAAGATGCCGCCGCGCTTGCGGATTTTCTGCTATCAGAACAGGCAGGCTGGATCACCGGCCAGATCATGGCCGTGGATGGCGGCCGTTCCACTGTGCGGAGCCGCGGATGATTTTACGTCGTGCCCTGCTTTCCCTGCCTGGATTACTGCTGCCCGCCGGCGCCTTCGCGGCACCCGGCGCGGTGCGGTTTCGCGTGCTGCGCGACGGCAAGGAAATCGGCACGCATCAGGTGCGGCTTTCAGGGAATACACAGCGGCTTCTTGTGCAAAGCGACATTGCCCTGCAAGTGAAGTTGGCCGGTTTCACGGTGTTTCGCCTGCACCATGAGATCGAGGAAGAATGGCAGGGTGAGCGCCTGCAACGCCTGACATCCCGCCATGACCGCAATGGCACTGTGACCGAAGCGCGGGCGATGACCGAAGGAAATGCTCTGCTGGCGCAGGGCCCCGACGGCATGCGGCGCTTGCCCGCCAATGCCGCGCCGCTGACCTGGTGGAATAGCACCAATTTCACGCGGCCGATTTTTCGCCCCATCACCTGCAAATTACTGGCAGGCACGGCGTCACGCAGCGCCGCACCGGGTGGCGGCGTGCAATTCAGCCTGAATGGCGAGGTTGAGGCGGTGGCGCGTTATGATGCCGAAGGTCGCTGGGTGGCACTGACGACCAAGGGCGATGATGGCAGCGCCGTGATCTATGAGCCCATGGGATGAAAAAAACCGCTACGCTGCGCGTGGTGCTGGGCGATCAATTAACGC